>JAFEBC010000665.1 GCA_018266095.1 Deltaproteobacteria bacterium | reverse complement strand
GGGTGACGGAATCGAGACGTCTTGCAGCAGCACGCCGAGGATCACCCCGGGCGACAGGGCTCCTCCCACGTGAACGCCAAACTCGCCAGCCAAGCCCGTGATCTTGAAGTCCTGATTTGAGTATCCAGGCCGCGAGACGGTCTCAGTCGAGATCGAGTACGCGAGGCCGAGCTCCAGCCGCAGAAAGAAGCCCTGGTGAGGAGCCTGTGGCCCAGAAATGCTCGGAGCACCAAGTGGGGGGGCTTGAGGTGCGGCTGGGGATGGCGCGCTGGTGGGAGCCAGAGGCAGCAGCGTGCAGACGTGGTTCTCGCAGACGCGCTCGCCCTTGCAGTCGGTGTCCTTCTGGCAGCCCGGCGCTTCGTCGCTTCTCGCGGGTGCGGACCAAAGGACCAACAGGCTCACGCCAAGCACGAACGATCGCATCGGCTCCCCCCAAGGAACGCTGCTCTACAAGTCTCTCAGATCGACGACGACTCGAACAGATGTGAGTGCGGACGGGCGCCCAGACCCGCTACCATCAGGCCCCAGGTCAAGGAGCCGCCTTGCACTACGCGAAGGTCATCCGCTCGCTCATCTCCGGCATCGAATCGCGCGCCCCGGTCCGCTCGCGCGCGCCGCTCCTGCGCCACCTGCAGCAGCTCCTCGAGCACCCCGAATCCGCCGCCCGCGGCCTCGACGACCTCGAGGCCCACTGTCGCGCGCAGCGCCAATCCGGCCTCTTGCAAGGCCTCCTGCGCAGCCACGAGCTCGAAGACTGGGCCGGCGCCATCTACCAGCACACCGTCCTCGGCGCGTCGCGCAAGTCCGTGCCCACGCGCGTCGCCGACAACCTCTCGGCGCAGTTCCTGCTCAACCGCCTGAACCAGCCCGCGTCCACCTGGAAGGTCCTCGACGCGCTCGCCGAAGCCACGGCGGTCGACCTCGGCACCTTCTCGCGCCAGGTGGCCGACGAGGACGTGCTGCCGTCGTGGGCGGCCAACGCGCACCGGCTCACCGAGGACGTGCGCGTCATCATCCAGCGCGACGCCGCCGAGAACATGCTGATGTCGGCGATGGAGACCTACCGCGTGCGGCCGCGCGGGAAGAAGAAGGTCTACACGGAGATGTTCGGGCTCTGCATCGGGCACACCACGAGCGACAAGCAGATGCCCATCTTCGTCAACGTCGAGCGCTTCGTGCCGCAGCTCCGCGCGAACGCGGACCACGAGAGCGTCGAGCCGAACACGCAGAGCACCGAGGAGCACCTGCGGCTGGTGCGTCAGCTCATGCCCGAGAAGCTCGTGGTGGGCACGATGCACACGCACCCGTATGACGATTTCCAGGAGCTGGTCGCGCAGAACGGCTGGGAGTTCTCGCCGCAGGACTCCGCGTCGACGAGCCAGACGTACGGCGAGTGGGTGGGGCGCGGGCACCGGCCCGAGGTGGAGATCATCGTGGCGGTGGCGCAGAAGCTCAAGGCGCGGATGCACTCGAACCAGCAGCGGTTCGGGCTCAACACGCGCAGCTTCACCATCGCGGGCTGCGAGGTGGTGTTCGCGGCGTATCGCGTGCGGCGGGATGGGAGCGTCGGCGCGGGGCCGATCCACCTCGAGCTGCGGTTCAGCGCGTCGCCGTCTGGGCGTTAGCGGGCGCCGGCTGCGAGAGCACGCTGCCATCGCCTACGAGATCGCTCAGGCCTTCTTCACGATCCTCAAGTGCGTCACCGCCTTCGACGGCGTGAACTCGGCCACCTCGTACTTGTCCTCGATCCCGCCCAAGCCCTCGAACACGCGCTCGCCCTGGCCGAAGAGCACCGGCACCTGCACGAGGTGCAGCTCGTCGATGAGCCCGGCCTTCCAATACTGCCGCACCGTGCTCGCGCCGCCACCGATGCGCACGTCCTTGCCCTTGGCCGCCTCGAAGGCCTGCTTGAGCGCGGACTCGATGCCGTCGTTCACGAAGGTGAAGCTCGTGCCGCCCTTCATCTCGAAGCGCGAGTGCGCGTGATGGCTGAGCACGAACACGGGGTGGTGATACGGCGGCTCCTCGCCCCACCAGCCCTTCCAGTCCTCGTTGGCCCACGGCCCGCGCTCGGGGCCGAACATGTTGCGGCCCATGATGGTCGCGCCGATGCCGTGCTCGGCCTTGGTGACCATGTCGTTGTCGAGGCCGGTCTCGCCCGCGGTGGGCTGGCGCGTCATCGTCTTGAAGAACTGCGTGGGGAAGAACCAGTTCATCAGCCGCAGGCCGTCCTTGCCGAACGGCGCTTGCAGCGTCTGGCCGGGCGCGGCGCTGAAGCCATCGATGGACACGGCGAAGGCGCGGACGACGAGCTTGGGCATGAGGTCCTCGTGAAGGCTTTGCGGAGCGGGCTTCGAGCGGCGCGACAAGCTAGCAGGTGTCTCAGGGTAGGAGCACGAGCTCCGCGTCGATGGTGATCTTCACGACGTCGCCCACGACCACGCCCGAGGCCTCGCCCGGAAAGTCCCAGTTGATGCCGAAGTCCCTGCGGTTCACGGTCCCGGTGGCCTCGATGCCGCGACGGACGCCGCCCGCGTGGTGGAACGGAGGCGAGACGGTCACCGCGAGCGTCACCGGCTTGGTGATGCCGTGCATGGTGAGGTTGCCAGTCACGTCGTAGCCGGCGCCCGACTTGCTGAAGCCGGTCGAGGCGAAGGTGATGCTCGGGAAGCGCGCCGCGTCGAAGAAGTCCGGCGTCTTGAGGTGGTTGTCGCGCTCGGGGACGCCCGTGCTGAGGCCGCTGACGGCGATGGTCGCGTCCACCTTGGAGTTGCCCGGCGCGGTCTCATCGAACGTCACCGTCCCGGCGGGCTGCGCGAATTGTCCGCGCACGGTGGCGAGCACGTGGCGGATGGCGAAGCTGGCAGAGGAGTTCTCGGGATCGAGCGACCAACGCGAGACGGGCGGGATGGCGGGGACGGGGAGCGTGGGGACGGGCAGGGCGGTCCCCTCAGCAGGGGCGCGTGCGGCCTCGCGCGAGGCGCAGGCAGAGACGGACACGAGCGAGACGACCGCCAACGAGGCGAACGCGAACACGGCCAGACGCATGAACGACCTCCCATCACTCCTCGGAGCGTCCGGGTGGAACGCGGCCATGCACACGGAGATTCCCGGCCGCGCGCCTTGTCGCGCCGCGCGCGTTGCGTGAGGATGGTGTCCGGGGAGCGGCCTCGGTGCGACTGGGATTGTGCCTCGCGATGAGCCTCTGCTGCGCCGCTTGCGGCAGCGGCACGGCCGCGGCGTTCAACCCCGTGAACGTCTGCGGCGGGACCATCCCGTCGGCGCAAGCGGTC
>JAFEBC010000664.1 GCA_018266095.1 Deltaproteobacteria bacterium | reverse complement strand
GCTGGCGTCGTTCCTGCGCGCGCTGCAGAGCGGGAACGCGCCGTATGACCTGTTCGAGAAGGGCGACGCGAACGCGGTCACGGCCGAGGTGAAGCACGGCGGCGAGGTTTTCAAGGAGGTCGGCTGCTCGCTCTGCCACGCGCCGCCGCTCTACAGCGACACGCAGTTCCACGACGTGGGCATCGGCTGGGACGAGAAGGCGAAGGCGTTCAAGGACCACGGCCGCATGGACGCGAGCAAGAAGCCGGAGGACGACGGGAAGTTCAAGACGCCCTCGCTGCGCGACGTGGAGAAGACGGCGCCGTACTTCCACGACGGCAGCGCGGCGACGCTGGAGGAGGCGGTCGATCACATGCTCGCGGGCGGCATCGCGAACCCGGGGCTCGACGCCAAGCTGCATCCGCACAAGCTCTCTGCCGCGGATCGCGCGGCGCTGATCGCGTTCCTCAAGTCGCTCACGGGGAAGGCCACGCTCGACGGGATCTGAGGGCGCGCGGCGCCACGGATGCGCTAGCCGCCGCAGGCCGTCTCCGCGTACCCCTTGCTGCGCACACAGGTGAGGAAGCCCTCGAAGCAGCCACCGGCGCCGCGGCGGCTGCAGTTGATCTTCTCCTCGAGGCAGCTCCGGCACGCGTCGCTCTTCATCTCGGCCATGCGGCGGTTCGAGTCGGCGCGCTCGGCGCGGTCCTCGGCGGCGAGGCGGCGCAGCTCGGCGTCGGGCGCGGTGCGCGTGTAGACCTGCACGGTGGCGGTGCCGGTGCCGAGCGCGCTCGCGTGCGACCACAGCTTGAGGGCGCCGTGGTCCGCGCGCTGGACGCAGCCGAAGTCGGACACCAGGCCGGGGCCGATGAGGCCGGGGCCGCCGCTGAAGGACATGCCGTTGGTGTCGAGGTCGAAGAGGAGGCCCGCGCGGCGCGTCTCCTTGCCGAACTTCGCGCCCTTGTTGAGCCTGACCACGGCCACGGTGCACTGGCCGCGCCCCACTTGCAGCGGGACGCTCGCGGTGCCCGACTTCGCCAGATCGATGGTCACGGTGGTCTTGAGCGCGTGGCCCTGGATGGCCTTGGCGGCTGCGCGATCGCGGTTGGCGGCGCTGTCGGCGAAGGGGCTGGAGATGCGGCTGTACACCTCGAGCGTCACCGGGCCCTGCCCGAGCTCGGTCTCGAAGCCCAGGGACTTCGTCGAGAGCTTGAACTGCGCGGTGCCGGCGTCGTCGGGGCAGAGCTCGTTGGTGACGAGCGTGTCCCCCGCGATCTCCAGGCGGCCCTGCTGGCGCTCGGGCAGCGTGAACCCGCCCTCGAGGCCGCGCCGCGCGAGGTCGGAGAAGCGCGCGCCTGCGTCCAGCTTGAGCAGCATGCGGTAGCAGTGGTCTGAGTCCACGGGGATCTCCACCGCGCGCAGTTGCTCCAGGGGCGCGTGCATCGGCTTGCCGTCCAGCGCGAGCCGCGAGAGGCGCTCGTGCACCAGCTTCTTCTTCGCGTCGCCAGAGAGCGCGAACTGCTTCCACTCCTTGGCCTGCAGCGCCTTCGCGCGGCGCGACTCTTCGGTGTTGCGCGGGGGCGCCTGGAACGTGTCCGGCGGCGGATCGATGACCAGCGTGTACGGGCCCTGCGGGTGCGGCACGGTGCCGAGGATGGTGAGGTCGAACGAGCGCGCGTGCGCCTGGAACAGGAGCTGACCCTGGGCGCGGCCGTAGGGCGTGGTCAGCTCGAGCGGGTCGACGGCGGCCGACTGCACCCACACGCGGACCAGGGTCTCCTTGGCGTAGCCGAGCTGGTAGGTGTCCGAGTAGCGGCGGTGCGTGGCGCTCTCCGGCGTGCGCACGTCGTCGTCGATGGCCAGCTCGCCCTCGACCTTGAGCGCGTTCGGCGAGAGCGGGTCGCTCATGAGCTCGGCGGCGGTGCGCGGCCGCAGAAAGCCTGCACAGGCGGCGAGCGTGAGGAGGGCGAGCAGGGCGAGCTGTCGGCGCATGTGGACTCCCGCGGGGTGCGGGGCGTCGCGTATCAACCTCGCGCGGCGTTGTCCACATAAAATGACTAAATGGTCGCAATAACTCCCGACTTCCCGGGCGTCCGCGTGGCCCTCGGGTGAGGGCAGGTCCGCCGCGGCTCCCTTCGCGCTCAGAACGCCGGCAGGTGCAGGCCGGTGACCAGCCACGACGACGGCGCGATCGCGGCTTCGTCGCAGCGCAGCCAGTCGGGGCAGTCGAAGGACACATCCAGCGTCCCCGCGTAGACGCGCACGTCGAAGGCGGCGGGGCCGTTCGCGGGCAGCTCCACCGAGCGGCCGAAGAGGCCGTCGCCGAAGCTGACGTAGCCGCGGGTGCCGGTCGCGCTGGTGGGGAGGTCTGCGCCGTCGCGCGTGACCGTGCCGGTGAGGTGGGCGAGGTGGAGATTGAACGCGGTGGTGACCGGCCCGGCGACGGTGATCTTTCCCAAGACGGTCGCGCCCTGGGGCAGCGCGGGGTTGTTTTGGCGATACTGAATATATGCAACCTCCCAGTCGCCGTCCTCGACGGTCACGCTGCCGTGCGCGGGGCCCGCGACGCCCAGCTCCACGGTGGGGAAGTAGGTGAGGTCGGTCGCGTAGGGGTGGTTGCGCACGAGCACGACCTGTCCGCGCGTGGGGCCGTCGGCGTCGGGGAGGGCGGCTCCCTCGAGCGTCAGCGTCAGGTCCACCTGGTGCGCGTCGAGGCCGAGGGCCAGGGGCGAGGTGCTGGCCGTCCATGGGCGATCGAAGACGTGGAAGCGCGGGAGGTCGTCGGTGAAGCCCCAGAGCTGGACCTGGTAGTCACCCTCGAGCACGGTGCCCTGGAACGTGGCGGCGCCCGCGCCGGAGATGGAGACGAACTCCTGGAGGTACGGGCCCTGCGAGAGCACGATGGAGCCGCGCACGCCCTGCGCGGGCTGTGGCGCCGCGCCGTTGAGGAGCAAGGAGCCCGACAACGCGACGGTGCGCGCCGCGATCATCAGGAGGGGGCCTGAGCTCCAGCCTCGCCGCACGTACGCGCCGTTGCCCGAGCGGTCGGGCTGGAGGCCGATGTCGTAGGTGCCGCGGTAGACGCGCAGGAGGGTGGGCGTGCCGTTGATGGGCCGGTCGGTGAAGGTCCGGGTGGCGGCGTCGAGGAGCATCAGGCGGCCGCCGCTGGCCGGGTCCACGACCTCGCCGTCGACGGTGATGGAGGCGCTCACGGTGTCGGTGACGAGCGGCAGCTCGAGCGTCCGGCTGGCGCTCAGGTCGAGGTCGTCGAACACGCGCATCGCGCCGCTGACGAGCGTGGAGGTCGGGCCGGCGAAGACGGAGACGTCCACGGTGTAGCGGTCGGGCTCGAGGAAGAGCGAGCCCGCGACCTGCTGGCCGCCGCGGAACTGCACGAAGGTGGTGAGGCCGTGCGCGCTGGTGAAGGCGACGTCGACGAACTCGCTGGTGGAGACGGTGGGGAAGGGCGCGCCGTCGATGGAGGCCGCGAAGGTCAGGCGCAGCGCGGGGAAGTCGAGGTCCACGATGCCGCCCTTGCCGACGGTGAGCTTGCCGGTGCGGGCGGTCTGCGCGTAGCGGGTCGGGTCGTCGGGCTGGGTGTCGAGCGTCACCTGGTAGTCGCCGGGATCGAGCTGGAGGGGGATGGTCGAGCTCGCGTCGCCGGGGAGGCCCACGAGCCAGGTGTGGGTGGCGTCCGAGATGCGCAGCTTGCCGGGCGAGCCTTGGAGCGGGTCGCGGGCGGGCCAGGGCGCGCCGCCCTCGAAGAGCCGGATGGTGACGAGCCGCGAGCCGTGCGGGGGCGCGGGGAGATCGAGCGTCAACGAGAGGTCGCCGCTGGCGTTGCAGAGCGGGCGCGTGAGGGCGTAGTCGCTGAACACCTCGCGCTCCGGTGCGCCGCAGGTGGTGCCGCTGGGGCATTGGCCGCTCGCGACGCCGTCCTGGTTGCAGCGCGTCTGGGCCTGCTCGAAGGCGGGCGGCGTGGGCGTCTCGGGCGGACCCGGCGCGAGCCAGGTGAAGCAGACGTCCTTGCAGTCACCGGGGTCGCTGGGGCCGCCGTCCTGACCGGGATCGCCCAGGCCGAGGCCGCCGCCGCCGCAGGCGATGAGGGTCGAGCAGCCGATGAAGAGCGAGAGTGCGAATGCGAGTGCGCGCAACGTCCACCTCCGCACCCCTGACCCGAGCGGGCGCGGACCGTCGCATGAAAATCGTGAAGGCTTGAATCGACTCGGGAATCCGCTACGCGCGCACGGGCAACATCGCCGGCTGCCAGCGCAGCATCAGCGCGTCCGCGAGCACGAGCTGGGCCTCGCCCGACAGGCGGAGTTGCCTGAACGGCGGGCCGTTGTAGAGCTTGGTGCCGTTGGTGGAGGCGGTGTCGATGGCCCAGACCTCGTCGTCGACCGAGAGCAGGACGAGGTGGACGCGGGACAGATTTCCCTCCTCGAGCCCGCCGTGGCTGCAGCGGTCGTCGCGGCCGACCAGGATGCCGCGCTCCAACTGGTCTGACCACACGGCGTGCGTGGAGGTCAGGTCCCCGGCCTGCGGGCTCGAGGACTGGATGGTGATGGTGGCGAGCTTCATCGCCGAGGGCCCGGGCGCGGCGCGCGACTTGAGCGGCTGCGGCGGCGGCAGGATCTCCTGCTCGCGCGGCGCGAACGAGCGCCAGGTCTCGTCGGCGTCGTGCGTCCAGGGGCGCACCGAGGGGCCGGTGGGCAGGAGGAAGAGCACGTAGCTGCCCACTTGCAGGAAGAGCGCGCCGCGGCTGGCGATGGCCTCGCAGCGGCGGCCGTCCTCGGAGAGGAGTCCCACGCGCGAGCGCAGGTCGATGGCGCGCAGGTGGATCTGGCCGTGCGGTCCGCGGGTGGCGCGCACGAGCAGGTGGCGCAGGGACACGTCGGTGTCGCGCGAGAGCACCACGTCGCAGCGCTCGTGGCGGCCGAGGATGAGGTGCGCGATGCCGCTCTGCGGGAGGCGCAGGTGCGCGTGCGCGTCGAAGAGCCCGTTGCCGTCCACGGCGGCGATGAGGACGCCCTCGTGCGGGTTGGCCGTCCAGGCGGACTTGAGCGCGGCGAACTGCTTGCGGAACACGGCCGCGAAGGGCTCGTTCGCGAGATCGCCAGAGAACGGGGCGCGGGGCAGCGGGCCTTCGCCTTTGGGATCGTGAGGCATGAGCCGAGTATAGTCTCGGATGGAGGAGGGAGTCATCGAACCGGTCGACACCGCAGGGCAGGCGCTGGCAGGGGCGGCGCCTCGCGTGGGGTATCAGGGCGAGCCGGGGGCGTTCGGCGAATCGGCCGCGGGGGCGAACGGCGGCATCCCGGTGCCGTTCGCGAGCTTCGAGGATCTCTTGTCGGCGCTGGGCCAGGCGGAGATCGACGAGGCGGTGGTGCCGATCGAGAACCGCGTGGTGGGGCCCATCTTCGAGGCCTTGGAGCCGCTCGCGGCGGCGGTGACGCTGGGGATCAAGTTCGTCGCGGTGGGCCTCGTGTGGGTGCCGGTGCGGCTCGCGCTGGTGGCGCGGCGGGGCACGGGGCTCGCGGCGGTGAAGCGCGCGTACTCGCACCCGGCGGCGCTGCGGCAGTGCGAGCGGCGGCTCTCTGCGATGGGCATCGCGCAGGCGCACGAGTGGGACACCTCGGGCGCGGCCCGGCGCATCGCGCAGGACGAGGGCACGGACGCTGCGGTGTGCTCGCCGCGCGCGGCCGATCTCGCGGGGCTCGAGGTGCTGGTCGACGACGTCTCCGACCAGCCCGGAAACGGCACGCGCTTCGTGCAGCTCCGCCTCGCCGATCGCGCGCAGGCGCAGGTGTCGTTCGCCTATGTGCGCGCGGCGTCGGGGCAGGCAAAGAGCGCGCTGGCGCTGGCCGAGCGGGCGACGCTCCTGCCGCTGCCGGGCACGCCGAAGGAGCCGGTGCGCGTGTGGGTGCTCGACGCGGAGCCCGAGCGGCTGGACGCGCTGGCGCGGGCGCAGCTCAAGGTGAACACGCTGGGGAGGCCGCCGGGCGGGAAGGCCGAGGCCAAGGTGGCGGGCCTGGACGCGCCTGCCGACGAGCGCGGGCTGCCGGCGCTGCGCGTGGCCATCGATCGCATCGACACCGTGATCGCGGCCTCCGCGCAGGAGCGGCTGCGGCTCAATCGCCTGGTGGGCGAGTACAAGAAGCGCACGGCCACCGCGGTGCGCGATCCGGGACGCGAGGTGGAGGTGCGCAACCACTACCGCGCGCTCTTGCCCAAGAACCCGGAGCTGGCCGAGGCGCTGGTGGACGCGCTCATCGCGGCGTCGCTCAAGGAGCAGGATTAGTGGACATGTCCAGCAATCGCGCCGCGGCCTCAGTGTGCAGGGCCCGTCGATCGTGGACATGTCCATGAATCAGGAGCGCTCCGAGCTGGGCGTGCAGGAGTGGACGGCGCTGCTCTTGCTCTACTTCGTGTGGGGCTCGACCTACCTCGCCATCCGCATCGCCATCGCGGGGATCCCGCCGCTCTTGCTCGTGGGCGCGCGCTATCTCATCGCCGGCGTCCTGCTCGCGGGCACGATGCGGCTGTTGGGCAAGCCCTGGCCCACGCGCGCGGAGTGGAAGGCCGCGGCCTGCATCGGGCCCTTGCTCGCGGCCGCGAACGCGCTGGTGTCGCTCGCAGAGGTCACGGTCACCTCGGGCCTCACCGCGGTCGTGGTCGCGTCGGTGCCGCTGTGGATCGCGCTGCTCGCGGGGCTCTTCGGCAAGTGGCCGCAGAAGGGCGATTGGGTGGGCCTCGGCATCGGGCTCGTGGGCGTCGGCGTCCTGAACTTCGGCGGCGATCTGCGCGGGTCGCCGATGGGCGGCGTGCTGCTGGTGGTCTCGACGTGGTGCTGGGCGCTGGGCAGCGTGTGGGGCCGCTCTCTCCCGCTGCCCCGGGGCCTGATGGGCAGCGGCGCGCAGATGATCACGGGCGGCGTGTTCTTCCTGACCACGGCGTTCCTGCACGGCGACCGTTTGCACGCTTTGCCCGCGCGCACGCCGCTGCTCGCGTTCGTGTACCTCGTGTTCGCGGGATCGATTGTGGGCTTCTCGTCCTACGTGCTCCTGCTCGAGCGCGTGCGGCCCACGCTGGCGGCGAGCTATGCGTACGTGAACCCCATCGTGGCGGTGGTGCTGGGCGGCCTCATCGCCGACGAGCGCATCTCGCCGAACGCGATCTTCGCGATGGCGCTGATCCTCGCGGGCGTGGCGATCGTGGCCACGCGCAAGAACGTCCCGGCCAGCGCGCCCGCCGCGGCGAAGGTCCCCGAGGCGCCTCGAAGCTAGGGCACCACCGTCACGGACCGCGTGATCCAGCCAGTGCCGTTGCGCCCGTCGCGCACCACGATCCAGAGCTGCACCGTCTGCGGCGTCGCGGGCGCGGTCCACTGATTCGAGGTGTCCGCGGCCTGGCCCGTGGCCGTGGTGTCCGTCGTCCGCAGCGCGTCGAGGTCACCGGCCGTCGCAAAGAAGGAGTACGTCAGCTTCTCCAGGCCCGCGTCCGGCGTCTCCTCCTTGGCGTCGCTCTCGGGCACGGGCTCGAGCTTGGCCACGTGGTTCACCTTCACCGTCGTCGAGCCGTCGGCGGCGATGGCCACACCGTCGAGCGAGATCGCGTGCAGGGCCGGGTTGTGGTTGAGCGGATTCTTGTCGTCTCGCGTGCGGAGCGTGATGGTGGCGATGCCTTGCAGCCGCTGCGTCGCGTAGCCCGTGGTCGCGGGCGGGCCGCCATCGGGATTTCCGCCGGGAGGTGCCAGCGCCAAGAAGCCGACCACGAGCGGCACACCTTGTGCGAGCGCGGCCTGCAATCCGCCGTCGACATTCGACGGGCCGCCATCGGCTGTGAAGAAGGGCAGCGCGGCCGCCTGCAGCTTGGGATCGGCGAGATCGAGCGTGGCCCCGTACGCGCCCGCGTCCGGCAGCGTGTAGCCCGCGTCGCCGGGGCAGTCGAGGTTGGCCGGCGGCAGCCCGCTCGCGGTGTCGATGAGGCACACGGCGAACTGCGTGGTGATGGGCGCGCCCGACGGCTCCACCGCCAGCGCCGTGAACGTCGTCTTGGGCAGCGTGCCGCCGTCGAGGATGAGCTCCGCGGGATCGGCCTGCACGCCCAGGACGCGAAGCTGCTCGATCTGCGACTGCTTGACGAAATCGCTCGAGCACGCGGCGCCCGCCGCGATCGCGCCAAGCGCCGCGGCGATCGCGAGCAGGCCCCGAGGCCGCGAGCTGTGTGTGTGCGCGCGCATCAGAACGACGCCTTCCAGCCGACCGAGGGGAAGATCGGCAGCCCTTGGATGAAGCTGTGCTGCGAGAAGTCGAAGCTGAACTGCGAGCCCTCGATGGAGCGGTGGTTGTACGCGTTGAGGAGATCCAGGTACGCGTCGAGCTGCCACGAGTCCCACGTCCAGACCTTGTCGACGCGGAAGTCGAGCTGGTGGAACAGCGGCAGCCGCGTCGAGTTCGTCTCGCCATAGACGGGCAGGTACGTGTCCGAGCCCGCGAGGTACGTCCCGCCGAGCACGGGCGTGTCCGGGTTGCCGCTGATGAGCCGGAAGCGCAGGCCCGCCTGCCAGCCGCGCGGCAGCTTGTAGCTCGCGACGATCGTCAGGTTGTGCGTCTGGTCGAAGTCGAACAGGCGCTGCACCGAACCCGGCCGGTCCACGCGGTCGCTGCGCGAGAGCGTGTACGCGATCCAGCCGAAGAGGCGATCGGTGAGCTCCTTGCGGATCAGCACCTCGAGGCCGAACACGCGGCCGGTGCCGAGGTTGACGAGGTTGGTCGTGGACACATCCGCGGTGGGCCGCACCGCGAGATCGCTCAGCGACTTGTAGAACAGCTCCGTCGACGCGAAGAGGCCCGAGAAGGGCCGCACCTCGACGCCCGCGGTGAACTGCAGCGCGCGCTCGGGGAACAGGTCCGGATTGCCGAACAGCCGCGCCCCGTCTCCGTTGCGCGTGCCCTCCGAATAGAGGCCCACGCCGCCCTTGAGCGCGAAGCGCTCGTTCACGTCCCAGCGCGCGGTGAGGCGCGGCAAGAGCGTGGTCTTGGGCGTGTCCTGGTCCGTGTAGACGTAGGTGTCGAGTCGCACGCCCGGCGTGATCACGAGGTTCGGCAGCGGCCGCCAGCGCGCTTCGAAGAACGCACCGGGGCTCGCGCGGTTGAACGGCGTCGCCGCGAGGTGGATGTTGTTGTCGTCCGCGCGCGGGCCCGCTTGCGCCGGATCGCCTTCGCGGAAGAGCGCAGAGGCCGGCAGATCGGCCGCGACGTTCACGTGCCGGTTGATGAGCTCGAGGCCCGCGCTGAACGAGAGCTGATCCGACACCTCCCACGAGCCGATGCTGCGCAGGAACAGATCGTTGCCGAGCAGGCGGAACGTGGACGTGCCGAGATCGAAGAGCAGGTTCAGGTGCTCGTACATCGCCACCGTGCCGAGGCTGAACGCGCCGCTGCGCCACTCGTGCTTCAAGCGAAGCTGCGAGAACGCGGTGTCGAAGTTCAAGTCGCCGCTGACGTTCGGATCGTTCGCCACGGGCCGCTTGAAGAGCAGCTTGAAGGCGTCGTCGCTGGTGAGCGCGATGAACTGGAGCTTTTGGTTGCTGTTCGGCGGCGTGTAGTCGAGGCGGAGCTGCGCGTCGTAGTACACGGGCGCGGCGGTCAGGCTCACGTTCGCGTCGGCGGTGTCGAGCACGAACTTGAGCACCACGTCGATGTAGCTGCGGCGGCCCGAGATCGACGCGCGCAGGCCCGGCACCTCGGGGATGGCGCCCTCGAGGAGCAAGCTCGCCTCGATGCCGTTCACGTTGGCGAAGCCGTGCAGCTCCTCGCGCAGCGGACGCGAGGTGACCTCGACGATGCCGCCGGTGAGATCGCCGTACGCGACGGAGAAGTTGCCCGGAATATACTCAATACCTGACAACAGATCCGGCGTCACCGTGCTGGAGAACGCGCCGAAGTGGTACAGCAGCGGGATCGGCAGCCCGTCGAGGTACGCGAGCGAATCGCCGGGCTTTGAGCCGCGGATGACGAGCAGGCCGCCGCCGATGGGGCTCGTGCGCGCGACGCCGGGGAGGTTCTCGATCACCTTGAGCGCGTCGCCCTGCGTGCCGGGGATGCGGTTCACCTCCTCGATGGAGATCGTGGTCTTGCTGAGCTCCTTGCGCTCCTTGTCGGCGCTGACCGTGGCCTCGAAGGGCGAAGAGAACTCCGCTTGGATGAGGTAGCGCACCTCGAGCAGCTTGCCGGGCTCGATGGTCTCCTCGACCTCGAAGCGCAGATAGCCGGGCGCCGCGATCACGATGTGCTGCTTGCCCTCGGGCACGCCGTGCAGCTCGAAGTGGCCCTCCTTGTCGGTCACCGCGCTGACGTCGCTGCCGGTCACGGTGAGCTCGATGCCCGAGAGCTTGCGCCGCGTGCCGCGCTCGCGCACCTGGCCCTTGAGGTTCACGGGCTGCTCGCTCGGCGCGAGTGCCTTGGGTGCCTCGGTGACGGGCGGGACGAAGTTGATGGCGTACTGGATGCGCACCGGGATGGCCTGCTCGCCCTGGTGCGCGGGGTTGAATTTGAGCTTCGCCACGTGCGCGAGCGCGGCCTCGTCGAAGAGCGGCTGCGGCAAGGACGCGACGGCCGGATCCTTCACGGAGCCCGTCTCGTCGATGGTCAGCTCGACCAGCACGCGCGCGGTGCCCGTGGCGGCGGCGGGATACTCGGGGACGATCGCGGGCCCGGCGAGCGAGGGCGGGGTGAGCGGCTGCGGAGGCGTGGCCGGCGCCTGCGGGGCGGGCTTGTCGGCGACCGGATCCGGCACGGCCTGCGCGCGCGCGGCGAGCGAGATCGCGAGCGTAAGCCCGAGAGCCAAGCGCGCCATCCACGTCTGCGGACTGTGAGTGTGCGTCCCGTGCTTGCGCATGTTCAGAAGACCAGAGTCTACGAGCGCGCGAAGGTCGCACGGAATTCCCCTCCGCGCGACTGGCTGCGACAACACGTCCCTGTCCGCGTCCCCCCTGAAGGTGCCTAGCCGATCGCCTCGATCTTCCCGCCGTGCTTCTCCAGGAACGTCTCGTAGTCGCCCGCGAAGTCCTCCACTCCGCCGTTGTGGAAGGCGATGATGCGCGTGGCCGTCTGCGCGATGAGGTCGCGGTCGTGCGCCACCATCAGCACTGTGCCCGGATAGTTCGCGAGGCCTTCGCCGAGCGCGCTGATCGACTCGAGGTCGAGGTGGTTGTTCGGCTCGTCGAGCACGAGGATGTTCGGCTGCTCCAGCATCAGCTTGCAGAACATCAGGCGCACGGCCTCGCCACCCGAGAGCGCCTTGGTCGGCTTCATGCCCTCGTCGCCGCGGAAGAGCATGCGGCCGAGGAGCCCGCGGATCTGCTCGTTGCCCGCCGTCGCGTCGATGTCGTGCAGATAGTCGAAGCAGGTCGTGCCCACCGGAATCACCGGCTTCACGTCCTGCGGCATGTAGCCGATCTGCGCCTCGTGCCCCCACACGGCCTTGCCCGCGTCCGGCTTGAGCTCGCCGAGCAGCGTCTTCAAGAGCGTCGTCTTGCCCACGCCGTTGCGGCCGACGATGGCGACCTTCTCGCCCTTGGTGATGAGCATGGAGAAGTTCTTGAACAGCGGCTTGTTGCCGTCGAAGCCCTTGGTCAGGCCCTCGATAGTCAGGGTCTGCTTCCCGCTCGGCCGCTTCTGCTCGAACTTGATGAACGGCCGCGCGATGTTCGACTTCTTCATGTCCGCGAGCGACAGCTTCTCGAGCTGCTTCTTGCGGCTCTGCACCTGGCTCGCGCGCGTACCGGCCGAGAAGCGCGCGATGAAGTCCTGGAGCTGCTCACGGCGCTTCATCTTGTCGGCGTTCTCGGACTCCATGCGCACGCGCACGTCGGCCTTCGCGCGCACCATGTCGTCGTAGTTGCCCGGGTAGGTGATGATCGTCTCGTAGTCGATGTCCGCGATGTGCGTGCAGATCTCGTTCAAGAAGTGACGATCGTGCGAGATGACGATGAGCGTGCCCTCGTACTTGTCGAGGAACTCCTCGAGCCAGTGGATCGAGTCGAGGTCGAGCGAGTTGGTGGGCTCGTCGAGGAGCAGCGCCGTGGGCTTGCCGAACAGCGCCTGGGCGAGGAGCGCGCGCACCTTGTCGCCGCCCGTGAGCTCGCGCATCTTGCGGTTGTGGTCGGCGTCGAAGATGCCCAGGCCCTCGAGCATGGTGGCCGCCTCGGCCTCGGCCGAGTAGCCGTCCTCCTCGGCGATGATGCCTTCGAGCTCGCCCAAGCGGCCGCCGTCCTCGTCGGTCAGGTCGGCCTTCGCGAGCAGCTTGTCCTTCTCCTGCATCGCGTCCCAGAGGCCCTTGTTGCCGGAGATGACCACGTCGAGCACGCGCCAGTCCTCGAAGGCGAACTGGTTCTGGCTGAGCACGGAGGTGCGCTTGGGGCGCGAGATCGTCCCCGTGTCCGGCTCGAGCTCGCCCGAGAGGATCTTCATGAACGTCGACTTGCCCGCGCCGTTCGGGCCTGTGAGGCCATAGCGGCGCCCCGGCGGGAAGGCGGTGTTCACTTCCTCGAAGAGCTTCTTGCCGGCGAAGGCCTTGGTGACGTTCTGGACCTGGATCATGGGCGTCTGCTCGCTTGTGGACGAAGGCGCACGACAGCCTCCGCGGGCGCGCCGTGTAGCATGGGGCGCGAGAGAGGGGAAGGGCGCGGAAGGCAGGCCTCCGGTGTGGCTTGCAGATGCGGGCCGGCGCGCGCAAGATCCGTCCATGGGCCAAGGAGTTGCGCTCAGCACGGATCTCGATGACGTCAATGCGATCCCCTATTTCTTGTGGGACGATCCGATGACGGTGGGTGAGCTGCGCCGCCTCTTGTCGACTGCGTCGGAGCCCGAGCGGTTGCGCCTCCTGGCGCGGGTCATGCGCGAGGCGAAGGACACGGAGGTCTGGAAGTTCACGACGCTGAAGGAAGTCGTGGCCTTGTTCCCGCGGCTGCGCCCGCTGTTGGGGCGGAGGCTCGCGTTCTGGGACTACTTGTTGGGAGCGTGGGGAGAGCTGGGGCTCCTGCCGTGATCAACCGGCTGACGCCGTTGCAGCGCGCGGTGGCCGACGGTTTCTTCTCACGCGAGCGGCGTTTTGTCCTCACGGGGGGCGGTGCGCTCGTGGGATTCCATCTCGGCCATCGCGAGACCGCAGATCTCGACCTCTTCACGAGCGAGCGGGTCTTGGATGAAGGTGGTCGCGTTCTGAGAGAGGTGGCCTTGTCTCTGGGCGCGAGCCTCCAAGCCCGGCAGACATCGCCCACCTTCCATCGCTATGTTCTGCGCCGTGGTGATGAAGGTGTGGTCGTGGATCTCGCGTGGGATGACTCTGCGCGCGGTTCTGCCCCCATGCACATCGGGAACGTCGTCCTGGATGGGCCTGACGAGATCATGGCGAACAAGCTCTGCACGCTCTTGAGCCGCGCCGAGCTTCGCGACCTCGTCGACGTGCGAGCGCTAGAGCTGGCGGGGACTTCGATTGAACAGGCGCTCATTCTGGCCCAGAAAAAGGATGCTGGGCTCACACCCGGGCAGCTCGCTTGGGTGCTGTCGCAGATCCAGATTGGCGATGACGCACGCGTTCCCGGCGGTGTGAGCGTTGCTGACCTGCGCCAGTTCCTTGCAGCCCTGCGGGGACGCATGGTCGCTACGTCGCTGCCCAAGTAGCCCCTTGTCTACGCCTTCGGCGGGTGCTTCTGCAGCTTCCGCTGCAGCGTACGCCGGTGCATCTTCAGTCGCCGCGCGGCCTCGCTGATGTTCCCATTGCAGTCCGCCAGGATGCGATTCAAGTACTCCCACTCCTGCCGGTCCAGCGAGGGCACATCGTGCACCGGCGGCGGCGCCTTCTCGCCCTTGAGCGCGGCCTCGATCTCCTCGGCGTCCGCAGGCTTCGAGAGATAGTTGATGGCGCCCATGCGCACCGCCTCGACGGCCGTGCCGATGGTGCCGTAGCCCGTGAGCACCACGACTTGAGGCGCCTGCGGCAGCGAGCGCAGGTCCTTCACCACGTCGAGGCCCGAGCCGTCCGGCATGCGCAGGTCCACGACCGCGTAGTCGAAGGCGGCTGTGCGCGCGATCTGATGCGCCTCGTGCACGCCGCCGGCGATGGTCACGTCGTAGCCGCGGCGGGCCAGCGCGTTGCGCAGCGCGTGCCGGAAGGAGTCGTCGTCGTCCACGATGAGGATGCGCACTGGGAGCTCTCCGAGCAGGGTCTGCCGCGGGGTGGTCGTCTGCGTGTCCATGGCCACTGCTTAACCGCAGCGGAGTCGAATGCCGCGCGACCCGTTGTCGCACATTATCCAGCGCAGCGGCGGGGCGCTACGGCGAGGATTCCGGGACGATCAGCACGACT
>JAFEBC010000663.1 GCA_018266095.1 Deltaproteobacteria bacterium | reverse complement strand
CGGCGCCAGTGCGGGAGGGCCCCGAGAGGCGTGTGCGCTCGATCGAAGGTCGGATGCGGATGGTCGGGTGTGACCAGTCATACAGACGCCTGATCGATGTTGGCGAGGAGCAACTGGTCCCATCGTCCGCCGCGTCTTCACCCTCCCTGGAGCCGGACGATGCGCGCACTCCCGATCACGCTGACCGCTCTCGCGATGTGCCTCGTTGGGTGCGTGGACGGCGCTGAGGTGATGTCCACTGGCGCGACGTGCACCGCGGACGCCGACTGCGATCCGGGAGACTTCTGCCAGGGCGGCCAGTGCGTGCAACCGCTGACGCGCGCGGGCGTGATCACGCTGAGCCCGTCGCGCGCGGCCGTCGAGGTGGACGTCGGCGAGACGCCCGCGGCGCTGAGCGTGACGGCGAAGAACGAGGACAACGTGAACCACCACGTGCTGGTGGCGTGCGAGGCCGGGCTCACGGCGGCGCCGAACGACTTCATGATCGCGCCGGGCGCGACGACGAAGGTGGCCATCCAGGCGCCGGCCGCGCTCACGCTGGGGACCACGACGTCGGTGTGCAAGTTCACCTCGTCGACGGCGATCACCACCTGGGCGTCGTTCTCGCTCAGCGTGACCGCGAACGACGACGGCGACGGCGGCACCGGCGGCAACGACGCGGGCGGCGGCGGGACGGACGGCGGGTCGGGCGGCAACGACGGCGGCAGCGGCGGGCACGACGGCGGCACGGGCGCCAACGACGGCGGCACGGGCGGCAACGATGGCGGCACGGACGGCGGCGGCAACACGGGGCCCATCGGCCCAACGGGCGGCACGGTGGACCTGCTCGACTTCGTCCTCACCGGCGACACGCGCCCGCCGGCCTGCGACCTGACCGCGAGCTATCCGAGCGCCGTGCACGCCAGGATCGTGCAGGCGATGGCGAAGCTGAAGCCGCAGTTCGCGCTCGACCTCGGCGACCACATGTACGTCTGCAACCAGAGCCTGACCGAGGCGCAGACGCAGATGGGCCTCTACGTGCAGGGCCTCGCGGGCTTCAAGCCGCCCTTCTTCATGACCATGGGCAACCACGAGTGCGAGAACGGCGCGGACTGCTCGGCGAAGCCGACGGATGCGAACTTCGTCGCGTACAAGGCCGCCCTCGCGCAGGTGTCCAAGCAGTCGATGCCGTACTACGCGCTGCAGATCCACACGCGCCTGGGTCGCGCGACCGTGGTGGTGATCGCGGACAACTTCTTCGACGCGGCGGCGCAGTCCTGGCTCGAGCGCACGCTCGCGGACGCGGACAAGAACTCGGCCTACACCATCCTCGCCAAGCACCACCCGGTGACGGGCTCGCGCTCAGGGCCGCAGGGGCCGATCACCGTGCTCTCGCGGCACAAGCAGTCGCTCATCCTCACCGCGCACAACCACGACTACTCGCACGACACCGCGGCCTTCGGCGGGCGCAGCGTGGTGTGCGGCCTGGGGGGCGCCAACTCGGCGCACACTGGCTTCTGCCGCGTGCAGCAGCAGGCGGACGGCGCGCTGCGCTTCACGCAGTACGACGCGAACGGCAACCCCGGCGACACCTGGTCGGTGAGCGCGCGATGAGAGGTTGATTCAGCACACGCTCATGTGCGTCTGCGACCTTGGTCTTCGCGCGATCCATGAGGGGTCGGCGAGGAGAGTCCGATGGGCGTGAGCGTGTTGTTGGCGGTGCTGGTGGCGGCGGCGGTGCCTGTGCTGAAGGAGGCGAAGCCGGGCCTGCGCGCGAAGGCGAAGGTCACCTATGAGGCGGCGCAGAAGGCGGCGTTGGCCAAGGTGCCGGGCGCGGAGATCGTCGAGGCCGAGCTGGAGCGGGAGCACGGGAAGCTCGTGTACTCGTTCGACCTGAAGAGCGCGGGCAAGGACGGCATCGACGAGGTGCAGGTCGACGCGAAGACGGGCGCGGTGCTGTCGGTCGAGCACGAGGACGCGGCGGCGGAGGCGGCCGAGCGCAAGAAGGACGAGGCGGAGAAGGCCAGGAAGTAGCGCGGCGAGCGAGAGCCAGCGCAGGCCGCCTCAGGCGCCGAGCGGCGCGGGGCGGCCGCCGTGGACGAGCTTCTCCAGCGCGGTGAACGCGTCGTCGGCGCTGATGCCGCGCAGGCAGTCGAAGTGTCCGCGGGGGCAGCGCCTGCGTCCGAAGAACGAGCAAGGCGAGCACGGCAATTCGCGGAAGAGCACGCGGTGTCCCTCCCAGGCGAACATGCCGGGGTCGGTGCTGCCGAAGAGCGCGAGCGTGGGCACGCCCAGGGCGCGCGCGAGGTGCATGGGGCCGCTGTCGTTGGCCACCCAGGCGGAGCAGCGCGAGATGAGCGCGGTGAGGCCGGGGAGGTCGAGGTCGTCGGACAGGTCGATCGCGCCAGGCGCGGCGCGGGCGATCGCGGCGCAGAGTGGGCGCTCGGAGGCGCTGCCCTGGATGACCACCTGCAGGCCGGCGCGGAGGGCTTGCGCCGCGAGGCCGGCGAAGTGCTCGGTGGGCCAGCGCTTGGTCTCCCAGTTCGCGCCCGGCGAGAGGCCGACGAGCGGCCGCGCGGGATCGACGCCGCGCGCGCGCAAGAGGGCGGTCACGCGAGTCACGGCCTCGGGATCGAGGAAGGCGCGCAGTTGGCCGCGAGGCAGGCGGCGGCCGACGAGCTCCTCCACGGCTGCGTGATAGCGGTCCGCGAACAACATCTCCGAGCGCCAGGGCCGCAGCGCGAGCTTCACCGGCAGCGTGTCGGCGAGGTCGCGCTTGTGGAACACCACGCGCGGCCAGGCCCGCGGCAGGAGCGCGCGCAGGAGCACGCTGCGGATCTTGCCGTGCAGATCGAGCACGGCCACGCTCTTCGCGCCCGCCACCTCGGCCTTGAGCCGCCGCGCGAACGAGAGCGGCCCCTCTCCCGCGCGCAGCGGAATGACCTGCGCGAGGTCGGGATTTCCCTGCACCAGCGGGACGAAGCGCTCCTTCACTGCATAGAGGATGCGCGCGTTGGGCCAGGCGGCGCGCAGGGCGCCGAGGGCGGGCGTGGTCAGCACCACGTCGCCGAGCGCCGAGAAGCGCAGCACGATGACGGCCTCGGGCTCCGGCCGCTCGGTGAGGGCCTTGCGCACCTTGAGCGGCACCAGCGTGCCCTGGCGGCCCGACTTGTCCTCGAGGGCCAACGGCGCCGCGGCTGGACCGGCCTGGGTCACGCGCTGACCGCGGCCTCGCCCGCCAGGATGGCGCGCGGCGACAGCGCCCGGAAGCGGCAGTTGGCGAGCGGGACGATGAAGGTGTCGACGAGCGCGTGCTGGCCCTCGATGCAGGCGTGGCTGAGCTGATCGGTGAGGACCATCCAGGCCGCGCCGGGGGCGAAGCGCAGCTCCTGCAGGCCCTCGCGCGAATCGCGGAACGAGGGCGTGTCCTTCATCCAGTTGTGGAAGCGGCGCATCCAGCGATCGTACGGCGAGGTGTCGAGCGCGACGGCCTGGGGAGCGAGCTTCATCGCGCCGCGCACGAGGGCCGTGTAGGCGCGATCGAGCGGGCCGTCGTCGAGCGGCGGCGGCTTGCCTCCGGGGCGCAGGCCGGCCTCGTCGGCGTACGTCTTGTAGAGCGCAGCGAAGGCGCCCTTGGTGATCCACACGCGGTCCTCGCGCGGGTTCACGTTGACGAAGAAGCGCAGCACGCGGTCCCCGTGCGTGGCGCCGTACGCGCCCGCGTCCACGTGGATGAGCTCGTTGCTGGCGTGCGCCGAGAGCTGCCGCCCGCGCTCCTGCAGCGGCCGCATCGAGGTGGTCCCCGGCGTCATCCCGCGCGTGAACTCCGGCATTGCGCGCGACACGAACTCGCGCACCCGCGCCGCGTGCTCCTTGAGCAGCCGGTGCGCGCGCGCGGCCACCTCCGGCGCGGTCTCCAGCCCCTTGAGCGCGTCGCTGGCGAAGTACCAGCTCACGTTCTTGCGCTTGAGGTGCGGCGCGAGGCCGTCGCGCAGGAACGAGAGGTCGTCCTCGGACGGCAGCGCGATCGGGCAGCGCGGGAAGTGGACGATGCCCTCACGCTCGAGCGCATCGGACACGCCACGCGGCCCCGCCGCCATCGCTTCTTCACTGGTGAAGCTGACGAGCATGCGCGCCTCGATCTATCACGCGAGGGCAGCCGCGGCCGCCGCCTCGATCGCCGGGAGCCCCGCCGCCACCGCGCTGATGTCCTTGTGCAGCTCGCGGTCCTCGTCCATGTGCGGCACCAGCTTGCGCAGCGCATCGTGCGCGGCCTGCACGCCCTTGCCGGCCTTGAGCGGCGCGCGGAAATCTAGCGCCTGCGCCGCGCACAACAGCTCGATGGCCAGCGCCGTGCGCACGTTCTGCACCACCGTGCGCGCCTTGAGCGCCGCGGTCATGCCCATGCTCACGTGATCCTCGCGCCCCGCCGAGCTGGGGATCGAGTCCACGCACGCCGGGTGAGAGAGGATCTTGCTCTCCGTGGT
>JAFEBC010000662.1 GCA_018266095.1 Deltaproteobacteria bacterium | reverse complement strand
TCGGACACGTGGGCGCGTGGGCGCCGCGCGCGGAGCAGGTGGCCACGGCGGAATTGCTCAAGAACGCGGGCGAGATCGAGCGCTACTCGAAGTGGCTGCACGACGGGCTGCAGGCGCGCCTGGACGCGCTGCACGCGGGCTTCACGGCGATGAAGGCCGAGGGCCTGCCGGTGCGCGCGATCGCTCCGCAGGGCGCCATCTACTTGTCCGTGCGCTTCGACCTCATCGGCAAGAAGGGCATCCAGACCAACGACCAGATCCGCAAGCTGCTCCTGGACGAGGCGGGCTTCGCGGTAGTGCCGTTCCAGGCCTTCGGCCTCGAGGGCGAGAACGGCTGGTTCCGGCTGAGCGTGGGCGCGGTGTCGCTCAAGGACATCGAGCAGGCGCTGCCGCGGGTGAAGGCGGCGCTGCAGAAGGCCCTGGCGTAAAGGCAGTCGCGGCTTGGTGTACTTGTTACACCTTCCGCGCGAGAGCCTGCTCGAGCAAGTCCAAGCTATGCAAGTGACTCGGCCACTCGAGCTCGCGCTTCGCGTCCGCGAGCGGCACCCAGCGGTGCGCCACGTGCTCATCCGAGAGCTTCGGCTCCGCGCCCATCCGCACGTGCAAGGCGAAGCAGTGCTCCAGCATCGGCCCGCGCTCCGTCTCGAAGGCGTGCGCCCAGCGCAGGTCCTGGAGCGTCCCGTGCAGGCCCGTCTCCTCGAGCGCCTCGCGCAGCGCGGCCTTGTCGGGCGCCTCGTCCTTGTCCGCCTTGCCGGTCACCGGATGCCACGCGCCGCCGCGCTTGGGCGTGCGCTGCAGCAAGAGCACCTCGGGCGCGTCATCGCCGGGACGCACGACCCACACCAGCGCCTTCGTGCGCGGACCCTTGGGCATCGTGATCTACGAGCGAGCGCGCGCGGCCTGGCCGAGCCCGAGCGTGACGGGGAGCACCGACGCCGACGTCTGCGCGGGCGACGCCAGCTCTGCCAGCGAGGTCTTGCGATAGACCTCCAGCATGCGGTCCTGGCCCACCTTCCACACGTGGTACATGGAGCAGTTCGCCGAAACCTCGCAGCGGTCCTTGTGATCCAGGCAGACGTTGATCTGCACCGGCCCGCCCGCGGCCTCGATGGCGTCGAGGAAGCTGATCTCCGCCGCCGGACGCGCCAGCGTGTACCCGCCGTGCGCGCCGCGGACCGAGCGCACGAGGCCCGACGCGGTGAGCGCCTTGAGGATCTTCGCCAGGAACTCACGCGGCAGGGCCAGCGTCTGCGCCAGCTCGTGCAGCGTCGCCACCCGGCCGCCGTGCTGGCTGGCCAGATAGATGAGCGCGCGCAGCGCGTAGTCGATCTTGCGTGAGATCTGCAGGATGTGTTGCATGGGTGCTGCCTGGACTTAACGGGAAGGATCCCCGTGCGTCAAGGCAGGCGGCGGGCGTACAACAGGCGGACCGCGACGGTTGGAGTCCGGCAGCAGACGATTTGAAGGCCAAAGGAGCGGCACACGGCGTGATCGATCTCCACTCACACACCACGCACAGCGACGGCCAGCGGACGCCCGATGAGCTCTTCGACGAGGCGCGCGCGGCGGGCGTGACTGTGCTGTCGGTGACCGATCACGACACGGTGGCGGGCGTGACCGAGTGCCAGGCGGCGGCGCGGCGCACGGGGCTGACGCTGGTGCCGGGCATCGAGCTGTCGGCGGAGCTGAACGGGCGCGAGGTGCACGTGCTGGGGCACCTGTTCGATCCGGCCTCGCCGGCGCTGCACGAGCTGCAGACCAACATGCTGGCCGAGCGGCGCGACCGCATGGAGCGCATGGTGCATCGCGCGCAGGCGGCGGGCCTTCGGGTGACCATGGAGCAGGTCATCGCGCACTCGGGCGGCGAGAACCTGGGCCGGCCGCACCTGGCGCGCGCGCTGGTGCAGGCGGGGCACGCGGAGAGCGTCAAGGACGCGTTCGATCGCTTCCTCAAGGATCGCGGGCCGCTCTTCGTCGACCGGCAGCGGCTGGATGTGGCGGACGCCATCGACCTCGTCCACCGCGCGGGCGGCACGGCGAGCCTCGCGCACCCGGGCGCGAACAAGGTGTCCAAGCAGGAGCTCAAGCTGCTCGCGGAGCTGTCGCTCGATGCCGTCGAGGCGCTGCACCCGGAGCACGTGCTCACGCAGTCGGACGCGTACGAGCGCTGGGCCCAGGAGTGGGGCCTCTTGGTGACGGCGGGCAGCGACTACCACGGGCCCGCGGTGCAGCCGGATCGCAAGCTCGCGGCGCGCACGCTGTCGGCCGAGCGGTTCCACGCGCTCCAGGAGCGGGCGCGCGGGCACCAGGCGCACAAGCGCCAAGCGCAGTAGAGCCAAGCGCACGAGAACCAAGCGTAGCCGCACCGAGGGCTGGCCCAGGGGCTCCTTCAGCACGGCCCTTCGCGACCCGGTTGAGATCGCGTCTCAAAATCATCAACAAAAATCAGTGGGTCCGACATGTCGCAGATTGTCGAAGCGCCCCCGCGCGCGCTAGCGTCGCGTTCCAGACATCATGCACGTCCCGGCACCCATCTTGTGGCTCGCGGCCGCCGTGGTCGGCGTGATCATGGCGTTGCAGCTCTGGCGCAGGTCTCGTCGCGAGAAGATCAGCGCGCAGAAGCTGCAGGAGTCCGTGGCGGCGCGGCGGCACCTGCCCCAGTCGCTCCATCCGGTCATCGACACCGACATCTGCATCGGCAGCCTCTCGTGCCTCAAGGCCTGCCCCGAGGGCGACATCCTCGGCGTCATCGACGGCGCCGCGCGCCTCGTGCAGGGCGACCACTGCATCGGCCACGGGCGCTGCGCGGCGGAGTGTCCGGTCGGCGCCATCAAGCTCGTCTTCGGCACGGCCGAGCGCGGGGTGGACCTGCCCGAGATCGACGAGTTCTTCGAATCGAGCCGGGCCGGCGTGCACGTGGTGGGCGAGCTGGGCGGGATGGGGCTCATCAAGAACGCGCTCCGGCAAGGCATGCAAGTGGCCTCCCGGCTCGATCAGACGCTGCCGCCGAGCCAGGACGATCGCGTGGACGTGGCCATCGTGGGCGCGGGGCCGGCGGGCTTGGCGACGGCGGCGGTGCTGCGCGAGAAGAAGCGCTCGTTCCGCGTGCTGGAGCAGTCCACGCTGGGCGGCACGGTGGCGCACTATCCGCGGCAGAAGGTGGTGATGACCGAGACGGTCGAGCTGCCGTTCCTGGGCAAGTTCGGCAAGTCGCTCATCGCCAAGGAGGAGCTGCTCGGGTCGCTGGAGCGGCTGGTGAGCAAGGCCGGGATCCAGATCGACGAGGGCACCAAGGTCACCGGGCTCACCGGCGCGGACGGCGACTTCGTGCTCGAGTCGGACCGCGGGCCGGTGCGGGCGCGCAAGGTGGTGCTGGCGTGCGGGCGGCGCGGGTCGCCGCGCAAGCTGGGCGTGCCGGGCGAGGAGCTGGC
>JAFEBC010000661.1 GCA_018266095.1 Deltaproteobacteria bacterium | reverse complement strand
TGGACGGTGCCGATGTAGTTCGTGTCCTGCTGCCCGCTGTCGTCGAGGGCGGTCAGCGAGAAGCTCAGGTCGCCGCCGACGGTCTGGTTCGTCCCGGCGAGGCCCTCGGTCTTGAAGCTCGAGGGCGTGGTGGACGGCGAGCAAGCGAGGGCGGCGGCGAGAGACGACGCGAGTGCGACATGGACGGGGCGCATGCGGGCTCCAATGGTTCGCGGCCGCGCGAGAGTGCGCGTGACGCGTGCAGCATCGGACCCGTGGGCGCTGCGCGAGGTGAATGCGTGGAGCGTGTCGGTCAGCGTGACGAACGTTGCGGCGCCCTGTCGTTTCTCTCCACCCTCCTGCGACCTCAGTCCGCACGGGCGTCCACATTGCAGTCCCAGCACCTCGCGGACGCGAGGTGCCGGTCGTGCCGCAAGCCTCCCGGAGGGCGCAACTCTCCCCACGTCCCGGGCACGCGGACGCTCGACTGCGATCCCCCCGGCGCCCCGAAGCACAACGGGCGCCCCCAGCTCTCGCTGAAGACGCCCGTGTGAACTGAGGTCGCGACCTCGACTACATCATCGTCTTGCACTCATCGACCGTCTTCTTGACGCTCGCGAACGACTTGTCCCACGACGCCTGCTCGGTCGCGTTGAAGTCGAGCTGGTGGATCTTCTCCACGCCCTTCGCGCCGATCGTCACCGGCACGCCCATGTAGTAGCCGGTGGTGTTGTACTCGCCCTCGAGCAGCGCCGCGGCGGGCAGGACGCGCTTCTGGTCCTTGAGGTAGCTCTCCGCCATCGCGATGGCCGAGGTGGCCGGCGCGTAGAAGGCCGAGCCCGTCTTGAGCAGCGCCACGATCTCGCCGCCGCCCTTGCGGGTGCGCTCGATGATCGCGTTCAGGCGCTCCGGCGCGATGAGCTTGTCGAGCGGCACGCCGCCCACCGAGCAGTAGCGCGGGACCGGGACCATGTCGTCGCCGTGGCCGCCGAGGACCACCGCGTGCACGTCCTTGATCGAGCAGCCGACTTACTCGGCCACGAAGAGCTGGAAGCGCGAGGTGTCGAGCACGCCGGCCATGCCGCAGACCATGTTCTTGGCGAAGCCCGTGATCTGCTTCATCGCGAACACCATCGCGTCGAGCGGGTTCGAGATGACGATGACGAACGCGCCCGGGCACTTCTCCTTCACGTTGTGGGCCACGTCCTTCATGATCTTGATGTTGATGCCGAGGAGATCCTCGCGGCTCATGCCCGGCTTGCGGGGCACGCCGGCCGTCACGATCACCACATCCGCGCCCGCGACCTCGTCGTACTTGTTGGTGCCGACGATGCGCGCGTCGAAGCCGTCCGCGGCCCGCGACTGCATGATGTCCAGCGCCTTGCCCTGCGGCACGCCTTCGACGATGTCGTAGAGGACGATGTCGCCGAGCTCCTTCTGTGCCGCGAGGAGGGCGAGGTTGCCGCCGATCTGGCCAGCGCCGATGAGCGCGATCTTCTTGCGAGCCATGGATGCTCCGAGATGAGTTGTGAGAAAGCGCGCGCGACATAGCGCACCTTCCGCATGCCCGCAATGGGATCGAAGGGGTTTGGCGCAAGAAGGCGCCGGCGCGGGGGCGACAGTTCGGGGCGAAACGGATCGACATTGCTGATAGCGTCGCGGGGTGCGCTCGAGGCTCCGCCAGAGGGGGATCGCGTCTCTCGTGGCGCTCGCGGGCGCGCTCGCCGCCGTGGGCCCGGCGCGCGCGCAGGACACGGGTGTGCCCTACCTCATCGAGAACTGGGACGCCGACCGCGGGCTGCCGCACGGGTCGGTGACCTGCCTCGCGCAGACGCACGACGGCTACCTCTGGCTCGGCACCTTCAACGGCCTCGCGCGCTTCGACGGGGTGCGCTTCACCGTGTTCCGGCCGCCCGCGGTGCCGTTCCCCGAGGCCGCCGTGCTCGCGCTCTTCGTCGATGCGCAGGGAACGCTCTTCGCGTCCGGCTTCGGCTGGCTGGCGGTGCGCCAGGGCGGCGAGTTCCGTCTCCTCGACGAGGCCCACGGCTACCCCAAGGGGCTGCGCGTGGCGTCGCTGGCGCAGGACGAGGACGAGCGCCTGTGGGTCGGCTTCCAGGACGGCAGCGTGCGGCGCTGGGACGACGGCCGGCTCGTCGAGGGAGGCGCGCCCGGCCTGCCCGCGGCGGGGGACTTCGCGGGCGCCGCGCTGCTCGTGCGCGCCCTCGATCACACGGTGTGGCTGCGGCGCAAGGACGGCCTCTTCCACCTGGAGAACCCGGCGCGCGGCGCGGCGCCCTCGGCCGTGACCTCGCGCTGGGTCGAAGAGGCCAGCCTGCGCGGCCACCGGCTGCTCGGCATCGGCGCGGCGGTGTCGGGCGGCGTCTGGCTCGCGGAGGCAGAGCGCGTCTTCCTCTTCCAGGGCGGCAAGGTGACGCGCGAACACCCGCGCCGCGACGACTCGCAGAGCATCGTCTACCTGCTCGAGTCCAAGGACGGCGCCCTCTGGGTGGGCTCCTTCGTCGACGGCGTCACCGTGCACGACGCGGCCGGCGAGGCCATCTCGCTGACCCGCCACCACGGCCTCACCCACGACACCGTGCGCGCGCTCTTCGAGGATCGCGAGGGCAACGTCTGGGTCGGCACCGATGGCGGCGGCCTCTCGCGCATGAAGCCGCGCACGTTCACCACCTGGGGCTTCGAGCAGGGGCTGCAAGAGGAGACGGTCAAGGCGCTCGCGCTCAGCAAGGACGGGAGCCTGTGGGTCGGCACGCACGGCGGCGGCATCCAGCGCCTCTCCGGCGACCAGCTCGAGGCGCCGCTCGTGCGCCCCAACCTCGACGACAAGTCCTGGATCTGGACCGTGCTCGAGGACGCGAGCGGCCAGCTCTGGTTCGGCAAGCCCGAGGACGGCTTCTTCCGCGCGGGCGATCCCCAGCGCGTGAACCTCGGCGACAGCGACCAGGCCATCCAGGCCTCTCTGGAGGCCAGCGACGGCACCCTCTGGATCGGCGGCAGCCGCGGCGTGTACCGGGGGTTCGCGGGCACCTTCACGCCCGTCCTGCAGCCCTCGGGCAAGCCCTTCGGCGAGGTGCAGAGCCTGGCCGAGGGCCCGAGCGGCACGGTGTGGGTCGCGAGCATCGAATCGGGCCTCGCGCGGATCAAGGACGGCAAGGTGGTGCCCATCGAAGCGCCCGCCGACCGGCAGGGCGTGTGGGGCGCGAGCGGCGTGCTGGCCGAGGACGACGGCACGGTGTGGTTCGGCGACCTGGGCCCCGGCCTCTCGCGGCTCAAGGACGGCACCATCGCGCACCTGGGCGAGGCGCAGGGCCTCTCCGCGCGCGACATCGGCTGCATCGTCGACGATCGGCTCGGACACCTCTGGATCGCCACCGGCGATGGCGTGCTGCGCGTCGAGCAGCGCGAGGCCGATGCGGTGGCCGACGGCAAGGCCACGCACCTGCACGCGCTCCGCTTCACCCG
>JAFEBC010000660.1 GCA_018266095.1 Deltaproteobacteria bacterium | reverse complement strand
CTCCGGCCGCACCGTGGGCACCATGCGCTACATGGCCCCCGAGCAGGCCCGCGGCGAGCGCCTCGATGGCCGCGCCGATCTCTACTCGCTGGGCGCCACGCTCTACGAGCTCCTCTCCGGCCGCCCGCTCTTCCCGCAGACGGGCACGCTCCAGCTCATGGAGGCCGTCATGGGCGAGATGCCCGTGCCCATCCCGCTCATCAACCCGGGCGCGCCGCAGACGCTCTGCGCCCTCGCGCACCGCCTGCTCGCCAAGGCCCGCGACACGCGCCCCGCCGACGCCGGAGAGGTCGCCGCCGTCCTGCGCGTGGTGGCCGATCGGTACAAGAACTAGGGCCCGTCGTCGCCGGCCGCGGGCGCTCAGACCATCGTCTCGCCTGCGTGCTACTGTCCGGCACCTGACCTCGCACTCCGGGTGCCCCATGCACGTCCGCGTCGCCGTCCCGCTCCTGGCGCTGCTCTCCGCCTGTGCCATCGCGGAGCCCATCCCCGGCCTCCCCGCGACGCACGGCCTCGAAGGCGTCTCGGTCGCCGTGGCCGGCCCGCTCTCCGCCGGCCTGGGCGGCCCCGACATGCCCGTCGCGCAGGAGGCCTTCCACCAGCACATGGCCGAAGACCTCGAGCTCGCGGGCGCCATCCAAGGCAGCCGCGCCGACCTCGTGATCCGCCTCGATTCGCTCAACCGCAGCGACGCCTCGGCCACCGTCCTCAAGGCCGACGGCAGCATCATCGACCGCTTCACCGTCGAGAACCTCGGCTGCCTCTCCATCGCCTGGGGCCTCGCCTTCGACGCCAACGGCAAGTGCTTCGCGCGCACGCTCCTCGTGCGGATCCTCGAGTCGCAGCGCGTGCAAGCCGCCGTGAGCACGTTGCCCAAGAGTCACCGCGCGGCCCCGCCCGCGAACGCGATGTCGATGGCCCTGCCCGACGCCGGTCCCAGCGCGAGGCCGACGCAGGCCCAGCAGCCGCAGCAGGTCCAGCAGCAGCAGGCCCCGCAGCAGCAGGCCCCGCCGCCCGCCGCCCGGCGCACGCCCTTGCCGCTCAAGGGCAAGCTCGCCGTCCTCGAGCTGCGCAGCCTCACCAAGGACGTGAACAAGGACCAGGCCCGCTACTTCACCGACCTCGTGCGCCAGGCGAGCCTCAAGCTGCAGCCCCAGCTCGACGTGATGACGCGCGAGAACCTGCTGGTCCTGCTCTCGGCGTCCGGCAAGAAGCTCGAAGAGTGCGAGGGCGAGTGCGAGGTGGACACGGGCCGCCGCATCGGCGCGGACCTCATCGTCAGCGGCGAGATACAGAAGGTCGGCACCCGCTTCAAGCTCTCGCTCAAGCTGCACGACACCAAGGAGGGCCGCCTGTTGTCGACCTCGATCGGCAGCGGCAAGAGCATCGACGAGCTCGACGACGGCGCCAGCCGGGCCAGCGAAGAGCTGCTCACCAAGGAGTAGCGGCACCCCGGGTCCAGCGATTCACTGGAACCCCAAGTATCTGGTTCGGTACTTCACACTGCGACACAAGTCATCTCAGTTTGAGAATCCCGCGCCACTTCCCCCTGTGTTTCCGAGGGTAAGTGTGCGGATCACCTCTTGCAGACGCTCTCCACGCCGGACCGCGCCCACTTTGCGCCCGGCAGGAGTGTCTCGTGCGTCCCGCCCCCATCCTGCGCCTCGCCGCCATCGCCTGTCTCCTGCCCTGCGGCGCCGCCCTCGCCCAGACCGCTTCGCTCGAAAACGCGGTCTTCGAGGACCAGTACGGCAACGTCATCACCGACACCCAGACCGGCAGCAACAGCCCGGTCACCATCCACGCGCCGTTCTCGATCAGCAACCTGGGCAACAACGTCGCCTGGATCGAGGTCGACTTCTGCTCGCACTGGTGGTCGCAGGACGCGCAGGGCGGCCGCGTCGCCGACCTGCCCACCTGCACCGACGGCTACGGGCACACCGGCCGGCGCGTCTACAGCAACGACATCGTCTCCGACGGCACCAACGCCAGCATCTCCGGCGTCTTCGACACGCACGACTGGCTCGCCACCGGCCTGTGGGGCTCGCCGCCCGGCGACACCTTCAGCGCGACCCTGCGCGTGATGGTGCGCGACGCCTCGGACAGCAACGCCACCCCGCGCCAGATCGGCCCCGACCGCGTCCTCACCGCCATCGAGCACTCGGAGCCGCACGTCTACGACGCGGTCAACTACAAGGCCATCTCGTCCGACCAGCCCAGCCCCGTCGACGGCTCGCTCGGCTACTACGTGACCTTCCGCGTGCGCGCCTACAACCAGTGGGACACCGGGCCCGGCTGGCGCTACGCCAAGGGCGTCACCACGCTCGCCGTGCACGCGCCCCGCGGCGGCCAGTTCGTCAGCGCCACGCAGGTCCCCTTCTCCGACGCCTGGTTCAACACCGACGCCGGCTACCTGCCCGCGCTCGGCGACGCCCTGCACAGCGGCCAGCTCGACGACTGGTCCGCCGGCGCCGCGCACCCCACCGCGAACCTCCCGGCCGTGGGCTCGTCGGCCGACGCGATCTTCACCATCGACAACCTCTTCTCCATCGACAGCGAGCGCACGCCGCTCCAGTACGAAGTGACCTGGTGGGTCGCCCCCGGCCTCGACGAGAACGGCAACTACCGCTACGCGCAGGTCTACGCCGACAGCCACTGGGAGGAGCCGACCAACCCCAGCGACTTCCAGGACTACGAAGCCAACGACTTCATCTATCTCTTGCCCCCGGGCACCGGCCGCAACGCCAACCTCTCGCTCTCGAACAACCAGAACAACGGCCTCAACGGCCACACCGACTACGACTACACGAACCCGAGCTATCCGAAGATCGTCGCCCCCGGTCACAACATCGATCCGATGACCGACGCCGCGAGCTGGGCGCCGCAGGAGGGCGGGTTCCTGCACCGCATCGACTTCTCGGCCTCCAACGCCATCGACGGCCACTACAACGAGCCGCTCCTCTCGCCGGTGGTCACGTACCAACTCGACCCCGACACCGAGTTCGACAGCCTCTACACCATCTACGAGTACCACCCGGGCTTCGGCTGGGACTGGATCCAGCCGAACGCGGGCAGCAACTGGCAGGTCTGGTGGTCCGCCGACCCCTCCTGCGCCGAGGGCACGTTCCAACAGACCCCCGGCGGCGTGGGCCCGCTCGGCTTCGAGACGCTCCCGCCCGACCTCACGCAGATCCGCTGCGTGCGCTGGCTCATCCCCGAGGGCCAGTACGCCGCCTCCGCCAACTACGTCTTCTTCATCGCCTTCCACCTCAAGCCTGAGGTGCGCGACATCCTCACCGCGCACCCGGGCGCGTACCACTTCGTCAACAGCCACGCCTCCGCCTCGCTCGGCTTCGACGCCAACTGGTACGCGGGCGGCTGGCAGCAGTACCCGGCGGGCGTCACCGTCGAGGCGCCGCCGCGCCAGGACACGTTCTGGAACACAGAGGCGCCGGGCGGCTCCGAGGGCTCGGACACGGGCACCGTCGGAATCGGCTCACATTTCCGCTACTTGCTCGAAGGTCCGTACCAGAATCCGGACTCGTACCACGTCATGCACAACGTCCACATCCGCGACGTGCTGCCGCCGGATCTCGACGTGGACGGCGACCCCTACTTCTACGCGGACCGCTACGATCCGAACGTCAACGGCACCGACGAGCGCGCGCAGCTCCAGTGCACCATCACGCACAACGGCGGCGCCGGCCAGCCCGCCTCGTTCGACTGCGTGCTCCCCGGCACCATCGGCCAGAACGTCCCGGGCACCGACCTCTTGCCTGACGATCCCTCGCAGTGCGTGCCCTTCTATCCGAACATCTACGGCGCCGGTCAGGTGCACTACGACTGCTTCTGGGACTCCGGCTACCGCAGCAACATCGCCAACTGGTACGCGATCTGGTTCCCGGTGAAGGTGCTGGGCGGCGCGAGCGGCGAGATCCTGCGCAACTGCCAGGACCTCTGGAGCGAGACCCCGGCGCCCGCGGGCACCGACCCGGATCCGGCCAACCACATCGACGGCTACTGGGGCGCGGTCATCAGCGAGTCGCACCCGCACGAGGCGTGCACCAACGTGACCATCAACGGCAGCCCCGAGATCGTGCTCACCAAGACGCACCCGGTGACCGAGGAGGCCGTGATCGGCCAGGAGTTCACCTGGGACGTGACGTACACCTCGGCGCGCTCGGCGACGGCGGGCGTCTCGGACTTCTACGTCTACGACCTCATCGGCCGGCAGCCCGACGGCTCGCTCCCGGACGGCTGCGTCGGCGACGCGACCTTCACCGGCGTGACGCACATCTCCGGCAACCCCAGCGTCGTCGAGTACACGACCGACTCGCCGCCGGCCATCGGCTCCACCTGGCTGCCGCTCACGGGCACGACGCCGCCCGGCGTCACCGGCATCCGCATCCAGCCCACGAGCCAGTTCGACAGCGCGCCGGGCGCGTTCAACCCGGGCGATCCGCCGGGCGTCGAGCGCGTGTCGGTCACCGTGCCCAAGCACGCGGGCATGAGCATGTGCAACGGCGCCATCCAGCAGTTCCACGGCGGCGGACCTCCGGCGGCAGTGTTCGACGACCCGGTGAAGATCAAGGACCTCGCCATCACCGGCGGCCCGTACCACTTCGCCACCGGCGCCGCGCAGACCTGCGCCGCCGACGTGATCCTCGACGGCAGCGGCTCGTCGGCCGCCAATGACTCGACCATCGCCTGGACGGAGGGTCAGACGCTCCTCAGCACCGACCTCGTCGCGCACCTCTCGATGGCGCCGGGCACGCACAACGTCACCCTGACCATCACCGACAGCACGGGCTTGAGCACGAGCGACAGCACCACCGTGGACGTCAACGACGACACGCCGCCCGCCATCACCTGCCCCTCGTCGCAGACCATCCCGCTCGACCCCGGCGCGTGCCAGGCGAGCGCCTCGTTCACCGCGCAGGCCACCGACAACTGCAGCGTGTCGAGCGTGTCCTGCGACTCGGTCATCCTCGCGGCGGGCCAGTCGACGCAGGTGACCTGCCAGGCCACCGACGGCCACGGCAACGGCGCGGGCTGCTCGTTCACCGTCACCGCCGCCCAGGCCGGCGAGCCCACCTTCACGCTCGGCGCGCCCTCGGGCACGGCCTCGGCCACGAGCGGCGCCCTCTGCAGCGACAGCGGCGTGCGCGTGCCGTTCACCTACACCGAGACCTGCTCTGCGGCGCAGCCCTCGTTCACCGCCACCTACGCGGACGGCAGCGGCCCGCACGCGCTCTCGTTCGCCGTGTCCGCCTCGGGCACGCAGGCTGGCTCGCTCATCTTCGACACCGCGGGCCTCACGCTCGACACCGACGTCCTGGTCACCGCCGACTTCGCGGGCCGCCAGGCCACGGCGAGCTTCCACCTGCACACCGCGCCGTGCACCACCTCGTGCACCAACGTCCTCTACCTGCCGGGCAAGGGCATCCACCAGCCCGTGCTCTTCGAGGACCAGTGGCCGGTGCGCGACGACCTCGACTTCAACGACCTCACGGTCACGTTCAACTACAACTTCGCGCTCGACTCGAACTTCAACGTCTCCGCGATGGAGCTGACCTACAACGTGCTCTCCGCGGGCGCGACCATCCACAACGCGCTCAAGGTGCACCTCGACGGCCTGCCCAAGGAGGCCGTGGGCACGGTGCAGCGCCTCGCGCACGGCAAGCCGACCGTCACGACCATCACGCCGGATCCGCTCGAGGACGATCTCGTGCTGACCATCGCCGATGACGTGCTCGCGCTCTTCCCGGGCGGCTACGTGAACACCGAGGCCGACCAGCCCACGCGCGACGCGGTCACCATCTCCCTGATGATCAACTTCGTGACGCCGATCCCGCTCGCGTCGCTGCACACCGAGGAGCTGCCGTTCGACCTCTTCACCGCGCACACCAACGACCCGGGCTGGCAGATCCACCTGCCGCGCTACGCGGGCACCAAGCGGATGAACACGTCGCTCTTCCACACCCACGACGACGCCAGCGGCCTGGGCGCCAACGCGGGCCTCTCGTTCATCACCGCCTCGGGCCTGCCCTTCGTGCTCACCATGCCCGCGCCCGCCACCGGCACGCGCGCCTGGACGCTCGAGCGCTCCGCCATCGACACGCTCTACCCGGACATCACCGCCTGGGCCACGAGCGGCGGCCAGAGCCACGCCGACTGGTACGACACCAACATCCAGACGGCCAACTCGTACACCGGCGGCAGCGACGGCCATGCGCCGCCCGCGCCGACGTTCTTGAACCACACCGACGGCACCACCGACCTCGTCAACGACGCCTGCGTGGTCGGCAGCGGCACCGGCAACAACGCCCGCACCCGGACCCCCCGGAGCACCCGATGAAGACCCTCAAGTCCGCGCTCCTCGCCGTCGCCACGCTCGCCCTGGCGTCGGCCTGTGAGCTCCCGCAGAAGCAGCACAACGCCACCCCGCTCGTGGACTCGGCCGCCGCCAAGGGCTTCGATTGGTCCACGAGCAAGCCCGTCGAGCTGCACCTCGCCACCGCCCACGCGGGCGCGCTGCGCATCTCGAACGCCAAGGGTCAGCTCATGTTCTCGGGCACGCTGACCCCCACGGCCCCGCTGTCGATGAAGCTGCCGCTGGCGGTGCCGGATCAGAAGCTCATCGCCGAGCTGCGCGTGGGAGGGCAGGGGAAGACGGTCGAGCTGCCCATCGTGAAGGGCGTCGCGGCGCACGCGTTCGAGTAGCTGCAAGAGCAACTGCAACTGCTTCACAGGAAGGATGGAAGGAAAGAAGGATCCTACCTGGCGCTCTTTGCGTCGTCCCGAGCATAGTCGCTCGGACTGGTTGCGCAGCTCCCAAAGGCGCAAACGGAATTCCGTCAGAGGGAAGGGCCAAACCCCTTCCTTCTTTCCTTCCTGTGAAGCAGTTGCTCTTGCTTCTAGCGCCGCGCGACCGCCTAGATATGCAGCGGCTTCCCACGCACCGCGTGCGCCGCCTCGGTGACCGCTTCCGACAGCGTCGGGTGCGCGCGCATCACGTGCATCATCTCCTCGCTCGTCGTCTCGTGCGCGAGCAAGGAGCACGCCTCGGCGATGAGCTCCGTCGCTTTCGGGCCGATGATGTGCACGCCGAGCACCTCGTCGTACTTCTCGTCGGCGACGACCTTCACGAAGCCCTCGGTGGCGCCGAGGATGCGGCCCTTCGAGTTGGCCGACATGGGGAAGCTGCCGACCTTGACCTTGTAGCCGCG
>JAFEBC010000065.1 GCA_018266095.1 Deltaproteobacteria bacterium | reverse complement strand
GTGGTCGAGGTGGAGCTGGTAGGCCTGCGGGGCCGCCGGCTGCAGCTGGCTGCCCGCGCCGCGCAGCAGCCGCTGGGCGGTCAGTGCGGCGGCGCGGCGCAGCCCCGCGGGTCCGCCGACGCCGACCTGCAGCACCCAACGCAGCGACAGGCTCTGAGAAGTCCTGAAGATTCGGGGTGTAACTGCCGTCGACGACATCAGAGGCCTCGCTACTTAAGCCGCCGGGAGCGCGGCAAACAGGGTGACATCCGAACCGTCTGCAAGCTCGACGCCAGCGGTGCCACCCATCGCAGCGGCCAGGCGCCGCGCCAACATCAGATCAGGTTCGCCCTCGGTCTGACGCGCAGTGGCGTCGAACCGCGCGCGCAGCCGGTCGCCGCCGCTGGTGCTGGGATAGGTGACCTCGATGCGCACGTTGCCGCTCGCGCGCAGCACGCGCACGCCGACGTTGCTGCCCGAGGCCGTGTCCCGGAAGGCCGCGTCGATGAGGCAATACGCGAGGTGCCGCACGCGCCGCGGGTCGACGATCGCCTCCACGCCCGGGTCGATGAGCGGCACGAAGGCCAGCTTCTTCTCCTGCGCCCGCGCCTCCATCGCCGTGCACACCTCGCCCACAGCCGGGCCCACGGCAGCGCGCCGCGGATCCAGCGGGATCTCTTCGGCACGCGCGCGCAGAACGGCCATCGCGCGGTCCACGAGGCGCAAGAGGCTGATGGCGCTGGCGTGGATGTCCTCGAGCCGATCGTGCTGGTCCTGGTTGATCGGCCCGAGCATCCCGTCGCGCATCAATTCGGCGGCGCCCAAGATGGCCGACAGGGGCGCCCGCATGTCGTGGGCGGCGTCGGTGGCGGCGTCGGTCCCCGAGCGCAGGCTGCGCGAGAGGGTCTTGGTCTCTTCAGCGAGCTCGTTGGCGGTCATGGAGCCACGCTGACGCCCGCGGGCCGCGCGGGCTGGGCAGGACGTGCGGGCAGCTCGACGACCTCGGCCACGTGCAGCGGCTCGGGCGCGGCGGCCTCGGCCTGGCGGATCGACTCCTGCCAGACCTCCCAGTCGCGCGCGGCGCAGTCGGGCTGCAGGAACTCCACGCCGAAGCCGACGGGCGTCCCCGGACCCTTCCCGGGCGGGCGCATCCAGGCCACGCGGCCGACGAGAGCGAGAGCGGCAGCGCGCTGCGGCGGACGCAGACGCAGCTCGAGACGGACGCCCTTGGGCGGCAGGTTGTAAGTGCGCACGTAGATACCTCCCCTGCTGGCGTTGTAGCTCAGGGAGAAGCTCGGCTGCGACTCGGCGTCCAGCTCGCGGAATCCACAAAGGGTCTCGAAAAGCAAGCGGCGCGAGTGCCGCTCGTTGCGCTGCGCCTCGCGGACCATCATCTGGTTCACGTTGAAGAGCGCGTCCGAGCTCGACGCGCCCTCTCGCAGCAGGGCCATCGCCGGGAGCCGCTCACGCAGCGTCGCCGCGCGCGCCACGTCCTCGCGCGAGAGCGTCACCACGCAGGGCAGGTCCGGCTTCTTGGTGGCCTGGCGCACCTTGGTCACGCGCTGGATGGCCTCCGGCATGGTCATGGTCTCGGCCAGCACCACCATCGCGGGCGGCGCCGACCTGGCAGAGGCGATGAGCTCTTCCACCGAGCCCACGAAGCGCGCGTCGAACCCGGCCTGCATCAGCACGCGGCCCAGGCCCACGCGGCGCACCGGATCCGGATGCTCCACGAGGCAGCGCCCGAGCTTGGGCTCCATCGTCGCCGCGGCAGGATCGAGCGCCGAGAGCACGCGCGCGCGCCGCAGGATCCCCACGCGGTCGCCGTCGACGAGCACGTCATCGGCGCCCAGCTCGCTCGCCCGCTGGAACTCCTCGGGTGAGGGCCAGTCCACGGTCACGAGCAGCGGCACCCCGAACAGCGACGACTGCCGCCGCATCCAGCGCACGAAGTCGCGGGCGCCGGGCGCGTCGATGTGCAGCAGCACCGCCGACGGCTGGTCCTCTTCGGTGAGCATGTCGCGCGCCGCGTCGAAGTCCGGACACACGCGGCAGTTGAGCCCGCCCATGTCGAACATGGTGGAGACCTGCTGCTGAAGTCCGGCCGAGAGTTCACCAGCGATGAGGACCGACATGTCCGTACCTCCCCGGGAGCGCGAGTTGGGCAGGCTAGTTGCGGCCGTCGTGCCAAGGGGGCCGGAGCAAATGTCGTGCAATTCCGCGGTGAGGGCGCGTGCGTCAGAGTGCGCGTCCCTGGATGTGCGCCAGACGAGCGGCGAGATCGACAAGAGATCGGTCCCAATCCGGCCAGGAAGAGGTCAATTCTTGCCGGGAGCCGATTCCATCAATGGAATCAAAGATTTGACGAAAATGGCGCGGGAGTCGTCAAAGAATTGACGCCAGGGTGTCGACGGACTGCAAAAAATCAAAAGCAACTGCCTCACAGGAAGGATGGAAGGAAAGAAGGCCCCTCTGGAGCAAACCCTTCCTTCTTCCTTCCTGTGAAGCAGTTGCTCTTGCCCTTACTCCGGCTCCAGCCCGTACCGCTTGATCTTCGCGTGCAGCGTCTTGAAGTCCACCTGCAGCGCGCGCGCGGCCTTGCTCTTGTTCCCGCCGGCCTCTCGCAGCGCCTCCGCGATGGCCTTGCGCTCGGCGATCTCGGTGGCCCGGTTGGCGATCTGGCGCAGGCCGCCCTCGGCGTCACCGGTGGGGATCCCTTCCGCCGGCGTGGCCGCGATGGGGATGGGACCGGACGAGGGCTGCGCCGGAGGCGGCATCGACATGGCAGCGTGCTGCGCAGACAGGCCGCGCATCGGCGCGCGCGCGGACATGGCGCGGTCGATGTCGCTCTCCTCGAGCGTGGGACCCTGCGCGCCGAGCACGGCCTCGCGGACCACGTTGCGCAATTCGCGGACGTTGCCGGGCCAGTGGTGCGTGCGCAGGCGCTCGGCGGCGGCGGTGGAGATGCCGGCCACGGAGCGGCGCATGTCGAGGTTGGCCTCCTCCATGAAGCGGCGCGAGAGCGGCAACAGGTCGCCGGCGCGCTCGCGCAGAGGGGGAATGCGGATGGTGAACTCCGAGAGGCGGTAGTACAGGTCCTCGCGGAAGTTGCCGTCGCTCACGTCCTGCTCCAGGGCCGCGTTGGTGGCGGCGACGAAGCGCACGTCGAGGGCGAGGTCGTGCGTGCCGCCGAGCGGGGTCACGCGGCGCTCCTGCAGCGCGCGCAAGAGCTTGGGCTGCAATTGCTTGGGCAGGTTGCCGATCTCGTCGAGGAACACCGTGCCGCCGGCGGCCAGCGCGAACCGGCCCTCCCGCTTGCGCTCGGCGCCGCTGAACGCGCCGCGCTCGTGTCCGAAGAGCTCGCTCTCGATGAGGTTCTCGGGGATGGCCCCGCAGTCGATGGCCACGAACGGCCCCGAGCGCCCGCTCTCCATGTGGATGGCGCGCGCGACCACTTCCTTGCCGACGCCAGTCTCGCCGACGACCAGGACCGTGAGCGGCGTCCGCGCCACCTGCGACACGCGGTCGGCCACCTCGCGCAACGACGGGCTCGCCGAGAGCAGCCCACGCACGGCGTCGGGCGCCTCCAGGGCGCGGCGCAGCGTCTTGACCTCTTTCTCGAGGGCCGAGCGCTCGAGCGCGCGCTTGACCGCCATGAGCAGCGCGTCGTTCGGCAGCGGGCGCGTGAGGAAATCGACCGCGCCCAGCTTCATCGCCTCCACGGCGGCGGGCACGTCGGCGTAGCTCGTCAGAACGATCGCGGGGAGGTGCGGTTGCGCGGCGCGGATCTCGGCGAGTGCCTCGAGACCTCCGCCAGGCATCCGAAGATCCAGCATCACGAGAGAGGGGGGTGGCTGCGCCGTGGCCATCTTCACCGCCGACGGCCCATCTTCTGCCAGCTCCACCTCGAACCCGGACGCCTTCAGCAACGACTCCAGCACACGCCGATTCGGCGCGAGATCGTCTGCGATCAGGACTCGATCGCCCACGCACCCCTCCTTGGTTTCACCAAAATTGGATTGAAACTCCCGCCCTTAGAAGACACTGAACCCATCCTTGGTCGGATGCAAGCCCGGAATGTGACGTATCTCCAGACGGAGCGGTCAGCGCTTCTGCCATGCGGCCCAGACGCGCGCGGAGCCCTGCTCGGCGAGGTCCTGAAGACCCTTGGGCTTGACGAACATGATGCCGGCCTTCTGCTCGACAAGTCCATGTTCCTCCAGCAACTTCAGGTGCTTGTTCGTGCTCTCGCGCGTGGCGCCGATCATCTGACCCAGCTCGCGCTGCGAGAGCTTGACCTTGATGCGGACCCGACCGTCCTCCAGCTCGGAGCCGTGCCGCCGCGAGAGCTCGACCAGCTTCTTGGCCAGACGAGCCGGTACATCCAGGAATTCCACATCTTCGACACGTTCGGACAAACTCCGTAGGCGCCTGGAGGTGACCAAAAGCATTTTGTACGCCAACGTTGGGCTCTGACGCAGGAGCTCGTGAAAGGGTGCGCGCTCCAGCACCACCAGGAGCGAAGGCTCCAAGGCCATGACCGTGGCCGAGCGCGGTCCGCCGTCCAGGATCGCGAGTTCACCGAAGGCCTCGCCCGCGCCCATCAAGGACAGCGTGGCCTCCTGTCCGTCCGGGCCGGTGGCGACCACCTTGAGCCAGCCGTGGCTGACGACGAAGGCCGCGTCGCCCGGGTCACCTTCGCGGAACACGATCTCGCGGGCGCTGTAGAGGCGCGTGCTCGTCACGGCGACGAGGCCGTCGAGATCGGCTGCGGAGAGGTCGGCGAAGAACGAGAGCCCGCCGAGGAGTCGTCGAACGTCGACCTTGGTGGGGAGCGGCATGGTGTGACCAATCTCACCAACGCGCGGCGCGGTCCACAATTCGACGACGCCGAAGGCCTCAAAGCGACAGCGGGTGTGAAGGGGTTCACAGGGCGCAGGTGCCCCCTGGCGCGATGGTCTCGTCTGGTTCCAGGACACCACTCGACGAGGAGGCACCATGGAGCGGATTCAGGGGAGCTGGCTGTGCGACGCGTGCTTTCAGGCCAACCTGCGCGAGGAGGTGCGCTGCCGGCGCTGTGACGGGCGGACGGCGCTGACGCGCGACGCGGGCGTGCGGCTGCAGCTCACCGAGGGCCGGGCGCAGGAGGAGCTGCGCACGGTGCTGGAGACGGTGCTCTTCCCGGCGCTGCGGCGCGGCTTCGAGCTTGTGGCGCCGAAGCGTCCCGACACGCGGCTGCAAGTGGCGCGGGCGCTGATCTTCACGCGCGCGATGATGAACTACAACATCCTGCACGGGCTCGAGCGCGCCGATCCGGTGCGCGTGCAGTGGGCGGTGGCGCTGCAGCTCTTCGGGCAGATCGGCGGCGTGAAGAAGCCTCCCGAGCGGTCGCTGGTGCGGCGCATCGCGGTGCGGCGCGTGTCGGGCCCGGTGCC
>JAFEBC010000659.1 GCA_018266095.1 Deltaproteobacteria bacterium | reverse complement strand
CAAGTCCTCTGGCGGACCTCCGGGCCCTCTCGTCATCGCTCGCGGTCTTCTCTACATCGAGCCTCTCGTCGCTCTCCTCGAGTCTGGCAGCATCGTGGCCGCTCCGAGATCTGATCAATGACAAGGGCGTGGGGCGGGATTGCGCCCGACTGAGGCGCGGCAGCACCCCACCTTGAACGAAGTGCCCAGCACCTCGCGGACGCGAGGTGCCGGTCGTGCCGCAAGCCTCCCGGAGGGCGCAACCCTCCCCACGCCTCGGGCCCGCGGACAATTGCAACCCTCCCCACGCCTCGGGCCCGCGGAGATCTACGTGCAGAAGACGGAGCCGTCCGTGATACTGGAGGACCTGTTTCTCCGGAGGTTTCCGCGATGGCGCGCATGGTGATGTGCAAGAAGCTCGGCAAGGAGCTGCCGGGGATTCCGTTCAAGCCCTGGCCGAACGAGCTGGGGCAGCGGGTGTTCGAGAGCATCTCCATGGACGCCTGGAAGATGTGGACCGAGCACTTCAAGATGATCATGAACGAGTACCGGCTCGCGGGCGGCACGGAGCAGGCGAACCAGGTGCTGTTCGAGCAGGCGGAGAAGTTCTTCTTCGGCGATGGCGCGCAGTTGCCGCCGGACTACAAGGCCCCGGCCGCGAAGGGCTAGCCGATGTCCGCCGGGCCGGTCCCGTCGCCGCGCGAGCGTGGCCTGTCCTTGCGGGAGCCGGGCGCGATCGTGGTGGTGAGCTGCTACGAGCTCGGCCGTCAGCCGGGCGCGCTGGCGGGCGCGGTGGGTGCGCTGGAGGCGGCGGGGTTCGCGCCGCGGGCCATCGATGTGTCGCTGCAGAAGCTCGACGCGGCCACGCTGCAGGCGGCGCGGCTGGTGGCGATCTCGGTGCCGATGCACACGGCGCTGCGGCTGGGCACGAAGGTGGCGGCGCGCGTGCGCGAAGGGAATCCGCAGGCCCAGGTGGTGTTCTTCGGACTGTATGCGGCGCTGAACCGCGCGCATCTCTTGGAGGCGCACGCGGACGCGGTGGTCGGCGATGTGATCGCGCCGCTGGTGCGCTTGGCCCAGGCGCTGGACGGGCACGCCGAGACGCAGGACGGGCAGGCCCAGACGCAGGACGGGCAGGCCCAGACGCAGGCGCAGGCAGGGCACAGCGCGCGGGGATGGCTTTCGTCGCTGGGGGCCATCGAAGGCGTCTCGACGCGCGCGCACCTGGACGAGGCTCCGCCGCGCAGTGAAGCGTTCCCCACGCAGCGGCGCGGGCTGTTGCCCTTGAAGCGCTACGGCACGATGGAGTGGAAGGGCGAGTCGCGCCTGGTGGCGGCGAGCGAGGGCACGCGCGGGTGCAAGCACCTCTGCCGGCACTGTCCGATCGTGCCGGTGTGGAAGGGGCGCTTCGTGGCGGTGCCGGTCGACGGTGTGATGGCCGACCTGGCGCAGCAGATCGACGCGGGGGCGCGGCACGTGAGCTTCGCGGACCCGGACTTCCTCAACGGGCCGACGCACGCGCTGCGGCTGGCGAGGGCGCTGCACGCGCGTTGGCCCGAGGTGACCTTCGACGCGACCATCAAGGTCGAGCACCTCTTGAAGCACGCCGACGTGCTGCCGGAGCTGGCGCGGAGCGGCGGGCTGTTCGTCATCTCGGCGGTCGAGTCGCTCAACGATCGCGTGCTCCTGGCGCTCGACAAGGGGCACGTGGCGGCCGACGTGGCGCGGGCGGCGCGGGTGGTGCGCGCGGCGGGCATGGAGCTCAAGCCCACGCTGATGCCGTTCACGCCGTGGACGACGCTCGCGGACCTGCCGGCGCTGTTCGACTTCGCGGAGGCGAACGAGCTGGTCGAGAACATCGAGCCGGTGCAGTACACGCTGCGGCTCCTGTTGCCGCCGGGCTCGGCGGTGGTGGCGAATGAGCCGGGTGCGCCGTGGCTGCGCGAGCTGGTGCCGGGCGACTTCGGGCATCGCTGGGTGCACGAGGATGCGCGCGTGGACGCGCTGCAGAAGGCGATGGCGCAGCTCGCGTCGAGGCACGCGCACGAGGGCGTCGACGACGCGGACACGTTCGAGGCGCTGCGGGCCTTGGTGGACGAGGCGGTGCAAGGGCGGCCGCACGCGCGGGTGCAGCGGGCGCGGCGCGAGGTGCCGCGCTTGTCCGAGCCGTGGTTCTGCTGCGCGGAGCCGACCGAGGGGCAACTGAAGATCGCGGAGTAGCGGGGCGCACCGTCTGCCGGGCAGGCCTTCAGCGAGGCGCGGCGAGGTCGAGCTTCGGCGTCACGTGGACCTCGAGCTGGCTCCAGGCCTGGCGCAGCGCGCGTTCGACCTCGGCGGGTGTGGAGGCGCGGGCGAAGGCGAAGCCCAGGTAGCTCGCGCCCTCGGGGAGCGGGACGAGCTCTTCGTCGAGGTGCGCCGTGATCACGATGTCCTCGATGTGAGGCACCGCGCGCGCCGGCTCGAGGCCGCGGACCTCGCGCAGGATGCCGCCCTTGCGGATGGGCAGCATGAGGACGCCCGAGGCCGTCTGGTCGCGCAAGAGCGGCTCGGGCGCGGAGGGCGAAGCGGCCGGGCGCGTGCGTCCGAGGGCGTGCCGCAGGACCAGCTCCTCGAGGGTGACGCCGAGGCCGAAGCGCAGCGTGCGCCCGCAGAGGCCGCCGATCGAGCGGGCGGCGAGCTCGATGACGATGGGCCCGCGCGGCGTCAGGCGCAGCTCGGCGTGGACGGGTCCGTCGAGGAGGCCGAGGGCCTGCACGGCCGCTTGCGTGGCCTGCGCGATGGCCTGCTGCAGCGCGAGGGGGTGACGCGAGGGGGTGACGTAGAGCGTCTCCTCGAAGAAGGGGCCGTCGAGCGGGTCGGGCTTGTCGAAGAGCGCCAGGACTTGCAAGGCGCCGTCGTGGAGCAGGCCCTCGAGCGCGACCTCGGCGCCGGGCAGGAACTCCTCGATGAGCACGTCGGTGTGGCGCGGATCGCGGCGGGCGGCCACGGCCGGCGAGCGCAGGAGGCGGCCCACGCGCTCGAAGGCGCGGGTGAACGAGGCGGGGTCGTCGGCGCGGATGACGCCGCGGCTGCCGGAGAGGGTGAGCGGCTTGAGCACGCAGGGGAACGCGAGCGTGAGCGCGAGGGCCTTCAATTCATCGGCCGGGAGCTCGCGCGGCGCGAGGCGCGACCACGGGCGCGGCAGGCCGGCGCGTTCGAGGGCGGCGCGGAAGCGGCCCTTGTCGCGCGCGGTCTCGACGGCGTCGATGGGGTTGTGCGGCAGGTGCAGCTCGCGGGCCGTGTGCGCGGCGATGACGCTGGTGACCTCGTCGACGCCCATCACCGCCAGGGGTTCGCGGGCGCGCACGGAGTCGGCGAGCGCCCGCGCGGCCTCGACGGGCTGAGTGAAGTCGAGGGGGATCGCGCCGGCGGGCCAGTCCTCGGCGAGCACGTGGCAGCGATCGGACGCGAGCACGGTGGGCACGCCCAGGCGCTCGGCGGCGGCCAGGAGGTCGGCCTCGCGGTAGCTGGTCTTGGGCACGAGCAGGATGAGCGGGCGCGACATGTCGGGCTCTGAGGATAACAAGACGGCGCGCCTCACACGCGCGTCAGGTGCGCAAGGGGCTCGCGCGGGGAGCGGCGGATCGCGCCTTGGCCGCGCGGGGCCTGACCTGGCGGGCCGTCCGGAATTCGCCCGAGCGATCAAGCGCGTGGGCCGCTCCTGGTGCACGCGCGCTCCACTGAACGCGCGCACATCGGTCGGGCTCCGCGAAGGAGCCGCGCGCGGGCCTGCGTCTTTAGTCAACACATGGACACGCAAACGAGCTCGATGCGCAGCGCGCACCGTGGACCCGACCTGCCCCGCGGCCTGACCGGGCGGCGGGAAGAGCTGATGCTCCCGAGGCCGGAGCACGGGCGCGCAGCGGGGGCCGGGTCGCAGCTCGAGGTCGTGCGCACGACGGGCGATCAGGAGCGCCGGCCGGCCGACGAGCGCGCGCTGGCGCTGACGTGGACGCACGAGGGCGAGGAGCAGCGCTGCGTCCTGGGGCAGGGCGTGCTGACGATCGGTGCGCACGGGTCGAACTCGATCCAGCTCGCCGATCGCTGCGTGAGCCGCTTCCACGCGCGGGTGCATCGGCGGACGGATGGGCAGCTCTGGCTGCGGGATCTGGGCTCGCGCAATGGCACGTTCGTCGACGGTCTGCGCGTGACCGAGAGCGCGCTCGCGTGCGGGGCGCGGCTCCGCGTGGGCGGCACGGAGCTGCGCCTGGAGCCGGCCGAGGCGCCCTCGATGCACGGGGTGCGCGGGTTCGACGCGCGCGATCCGGCGCTGGCGTCCGCGCTGGCCCTCTTGCGGCGCGCGGCGCCGTCGCGGGTGCCGGTGCTGCTCTTTGGCGAGAGCGGCACGGGCAAGGAGGTCGCGGCGCGCGCGCTGCACGAGCTGTCGCCGCGGGCGCAGGGGCCGCTGGTGCCGGTGAACTGCGGGGCCATCGCGGCGGAGCTGGCAGAGAGCGAGCTGTTCGGACACGAGCGCGGCGCGTTCACGGGCGCGGTGACCTCGAGCATGGGCGCGTTCGGCGCGGCCGAGGGCGGCACGCTCTTCCT
>JAFEBC010000658.1 GCA_018266095.1 Deltaproteobacteria bacterium | reverse complement strand
CTCCTGCTCGGCCACCACCGCGAGCGCGTACGTCCCGCGGATGCGCCCGATGGCCTGCCGCACCGCCGCGAGCAGATTCGGCGCCGTCTTGATCGCGTCCGCGATCAGGTGCGCGAAGATCTCCGTGTCCGTCTCCGAGCTGAAGGCGTGCCCCTGCGCCGACAGCTCGGCCTTCAGCTCCAGGTGGTTCTCGATGATGCCGTTGTGCACCACCGCCACGCCGCCGTACTGGTGCGGGTGCGCGTTCTCATCCGAGGGCCGCCCGTGCGTCGCCCAGCGCGTGTGCCCGATGCCCGTCACGCCGTGCATCGGCGTCTCGCGCAGCCTGGCCTCGAGGTTCTTGAGCTTGCCCTTCGCGCGCACCACCGCGAGCTTGCCGTTGACGAGCGCGAGGCCCGCCGAGTCGTAGCCGCGATACTCGAGCTTGCGCAGCCCCTCGACCAGGATGTCCGCGCACTCTTCCGTCCCTGCGTAGCCGACGATGCCGCACATGGCCTACTCCTTCGCCTTCTTCTTGGGGGCCTTCCGCTCGACCCAGCCCTCGAGGTTGCGCTGCTTGCCCGCCGACACCGCGAGCGCGCCCGGCGGCACGTCCTCGCGGATGGTGGTCCCGGTGCCGACGTAGCTGCCCTTGCCCAGCGTGATGGGCGCCACGATCTGCGAATCCGAGCCCACGAACACGCCGTCTTCGATGATCGTCCGGTGCTTGTTCACGCCGTCGTAGTTGCAGGTGATCGTGCCCGCGCCGAGGTTCACGCCCGCGCCGATGGTGGCATCGCCCAAGTACGCGAGATGATTTGACTTACTGCCCGCGCCGAGCGTCGTGTTCTTCAGCTCCACGTAGTTGCCGATGTGCGAATCCGGCAGCATCACCGACCCCGGCCGCAGCCGCGCGAAGGGCCCCGCCGTGGTGCGCTCCTTCATCTCTGATTCGTCGAAGTGGCTGTACGGCAGCACCTTGGCGTTGGCGCCGATCGTGCAATTGATCACCACGGCGCCTTGCCCAATCGAGGCGCCTTGGGCCACGCGCGTCTTGCCGCGCAGCGACACCATCGGCTCGAGCGTCGCGTCGGCCTCCACCTCCACCGCGTCGTCCACGAACGTCGACTGCGGGTCGATCACGGTCACCCCCGCGCGCATCATCGCCGACAGCTTGCGTTGCCTGCGCACCGCATCGGCCGCCGCGAGCTGTTCCCGATCGTTCACGCCCGCCACCTCGGCCTCGTCGACCACGATCGCCTCGACGCGCCCGCCCACGTGCGCCGCCTGCGCCACGATGTCGGTCAAGTAGTACTCGCCCTGCGCGTTCTTGGGCGACAGCTTCTCCAAGGCCTCGTAGAGGAACCCGGCCTCGACGGCGTAGATCGACGCGTTGATCTCCTTCACCTGCCGCTCGAACTCGCTCGCGTCCTTGTGCTCCACGATGCGCAAGACCCCGCCCTCGAGCCCGCGCAGGACGCGCCCGTACCCGTGCGGCTCGCGCGCGAGACACGTCACCAGCGCGAGCTTCCAGGCCCCCTGCGCTTCGGCCAGCCGCTGCAGCGTGGCGCCCGTGAGCAGCGGCACGTCGCCCGCGAGGAGCAGCACCTGATCGCCCGCGCCGAGGCCCGCGGCCTTGAGCGCGTCCACGGCCATGCGCACGGCGTGGCCCGTGCCCAACTGCTCACTCTGCAGCGCGAACGAGAGCGGCGCGCCCGGCAGGTCCTTGGCGAGCTCGGCCTTCACGCTCTCGGCCTGGTGGCCCACGACCACCACCACCGGAGCGCAGCCCGCCTCCAGCGCCGCGCGCACCGGATACGAGAGCATGGGCCGGCCGCCGAGCGGGTGCAGCACCTTGGCCTTGTCCGACTTCATGCGCGTGCCCTTGCCCGCCGCAAGCACCACCGCCGCCCGTCTCGCCTTGCCAGTCATTGCCGAACCTTCCTCTTTGGATCCGCGCGCAACGGACACCTTTTCAGCCTGAGGGTCAAGGTGTCCTGAAATCGGACCACCTGGACCCCCGAGTGGTAGCGTTTTGAGACACCTGTGTAGCGTTTCGAGACCACCGCGGCCGCCGAACGCCCACTTGAAAACTCTCATTGCCAACGGCGTGCCAGCGGCCTGATGCTCCCGGCCCGTGCACAAACCGCGGCCCTTCGTCGATCTGCACCTCCACGCCGAGGGCCTGTCGGACACCGATCTGTCGACGCTCGCGCTCTTTGGCCTGGTCGCCGCTGTGACGTGCGCGCACGACACCCCGGGCCCGCGCGCCGAGGACGTGAAGGAGCACTGGGACGAGCTGGTGCAGATCCAGGTCAAGCGCTTGTCCTCACACGGGATCCGGCCGCTCGTGGCCCTGGGCCTGCACCCGGCGCGCATCCCCTGGCAGGGCACGCAGGAGCTCCTGCACGAGCTGCCGCGCTACTTCAATGACCCGCGGGTGGCGGCCCTGGGCGAGCTGGGGTTCTCCGAGGGCACGCCGCGCGAGGAGGAGGTCCTCCTGGCGCAGCTCGAGCTGGCCCGGCAGATTCGAAAGCCGGTCATCATCCACACGCCCGCGATCGACAAGCTGATGCACACGCGGCGGCTCTTGTCGCTGGTGAAGGAGTCGCGCGTCGAGGCCGAGAAGGTGCTGCTCGATCACAACACGGCGGAGACCTTGCCGCTCGTGCGCGCGCTGGGGTTCTGGGCCGGGTTGACCGTGCAGCCGGGCGGGCTCGACGCGGTGCAGGCGAGCGCGATCTTGAAGAAGCACGGCGCCGACGGCGTGGTGCTGACGAGCGACGTGGGCGACGGGGCGTCGGACCTGTTGGCGCTGCCGCGGGCGGCGGAGGCCTTGCTCTCAGCGGGGCTGTCGGAGGCGTTGTGCCGGCGGGCGCTGCACGATGGGCCGATGACGTTCTTGAGGCTGCCAGAAATCGTCTGAGACCTGCGCGGCGCCAGCAGCTTGTGCGACCCCGGGGCCTCAAGTCCCTGCACCTGAACGCCCGGGCATGTTAGCGTCTTGCCGCTTGTTTTCCGGCTGGAGAGGCGATGGTGCGGCACGGCCACAGGTGGAGCGCTCTGGCGATGGGGCCCTTGTGCGCCCTCGGCCTGGGTGCGCCCGCGTGCAAGACCTCGCCCCCCGCCGAGGTGTCCGCGCCCGCCCCGGCCGCTGCGCCCGCGCAGGCCACGCCGCCCGCCGCCTCCGTGTCGCAGCTCAAGGCCGTCGACACCTCGGACTCCGTGACCAAGCGGCCCAAGCAGCTCCCGCCGGCGACGCCGTGTCTGGACGGGCCGGGGGCGCGCGATCCGTCGGTGCCGGACCTCCTGGAGAAGGCGGCCCAGAAGTTCGAGCAGGGCCGCTACGACGAGTCGCTCGAGTGCGCGCGGGAGGCCTCGCGGCTCGACCCGCAGAGCCTCGCGGCGCATCATGTCCGCGGCGCGGCGCTCTCGGAGCTGGGCGAGGTCGACGAGGCCCGCACGGCCTACGCGCGCGCGCTGGCGCTCGATCCCGACGATCCCGAGGTGCTGCGCTCGGCGGCCGATCTCTACGTGCGCCGCATGGGCGGCCGCGACGACCTCGAGCTGGCGCTGGCCTACGTGCAGCGGGCGTTCCCACGCGCCACCAAGAGCAAGGACAAGCAGCTCTTGAAGGAGCTCTATCTGCTCCAGGCCATGGCGCTCGACGACCTCGGCCGGCCAGGCGAGGCGCTCATCGCGGGGACCAAGGCCGTCGACTACGATCCCAAGGATCGCGAGGCGCGCCGGGAGAAGGGCGTGGCGCTCTTCGAGCTGTGCCGCTTCGAGCAGTCCAAGGCCGAGCTGGAGAAGCTCTCGGCCGAGGAGCCGGACGCCTGGGCCGAGCACTATCTGGGCCTCATCGCCGAGCGCGTGGGCGACGAGGGCCTCGCGCAGAAGCACTTCAAGCGCGCCCAGGAGCTCGACGCGGACGCCTTCAAGCCGGGGCCGCCCGCGCCCGCGCCCGTGTTCGCGCAGATGGTGAAGGAGGAGGTCGAGCACCTGCCGCCGGACATCAAGGCGGGCCTCTCCAAAAGCCAGCTCACCATCGAGGACCTGCCCGAGGTGGCCGATCTGGTGGCGACCGATCCGCCCTTGTCGCCGGGAATCCTTGGGCTTTTCCGGCCTCCACCCGACGGCGCGCCGGTCGACTCCAAGCCCACCATCATCCTCTATCGCAAGAACCTGGCGCGGGCCTCGCGCAACCCGGATGAGCTGCGGCGCGAGGTGCGCGACACCTTGCTGCACGAGGTCGGGCACCTGAACGGCGAGGACGACGATCAGCTCCGCGATCGCGGCCTGTAGCACCCTGTCCCACCTCAAGCGCGGACGGACGCGACCGTACTGTAGGTCAGTTGACTGAAGCCCTGGGTACGAGACAGTCACACCTCGTTGCAGTAGAGTCGCCCCGGGGTGGTTGAAGGGACCACGCGCGTGAAGATGGTTGATGTTGCCGAGAAGGAGCGCACGCACCGGATGGCGGTGGCGCGCGCGGAGCTGCGCTGTAGCAAGGAAGCCTTGAAGCTGCTCAACGAAGGCCGCCTGGACAAGGGCGATGCTCTCGCGGCGGCGCGCGTCGCGGGCGTGATGGCCGCCAAGAAGACCCCGGACCTGTTGCCCCTGTGTCATCCGCTGTCGATCCACGGCGCCGACGTCGAGGTGGCGGCGGACGAGGTGGCTTGCCTCGTGAAGATCGAGGCGCGCGTGCACGCGGTCGAGCGCACGGGCGTGGAGATGGAGGCGCTGACGGCCTGCGCGGCGGCGGCGTTGACCCTCTACGACATGATGAAGCGGCACGATCGCAGCATGGAGTTGATCAGCCTGCGCCTCGTGCACAAGAGCGGCGGCAAGAGCGGCACGTGGGACCGCGCTGGCGAGGAGAAGGACTTCGGCATGGGCACGATGACGCCGTCGCGCGGGACCGCAAAGGTGCCGAAGGCGAAGACGCGGTAGCGGGCCTCGTCAATCGGAGCGCGGCTGGGGGTCCAGGGGGAGCGGAGCTCACCCCTGGTGGAGGTTTCCGATCAGGAAACCGGATCGTGGAGCGCCCACGGTGAGTGAACAGTCGCGCGGCTGTTCGAAGTGCCCCTGATCGCAACCGTCAAAGGCGACCGGCAGCTTCGAAGTGACCAAGTCTCAATGTACCCCGTGGTGCGCGAGGAAACGCTCGGCGTCGATCGCCGCCATGCAGCCTGTGCCCGCGGCCGTGACCGCCTGCCGGTAGATCGAATCCGCCGCGTCTCCCGCGGCGAACACGCCCTCGATGTTGGTCCTCGTCGAGCCCGGCTGCGTCTTCAGGTAGCCGACTGAGTCCATCTCGAGCTGGCCCTCGAAGAGCTTGGTGTTCGGCTGGTGGCCGATGGCGATGAAGAGGCCCTGCACGGGCAACTCCTTCTTGTCGCCCGTGCGCGTGTCCTTGAGCACGAGCGCCTTCACGCCCGTGGCCTTCTCGCCCACCACCTCGTCGACCTCCTGGAACAGCTCCCAGGCGACCTTCGGGTTCTTCTGCGCGCGCTCGAGCATGACCTTGCTGGCCTTGAACTCGTCGCGGCGGTGGATGACGGTGACCTTCTTGCACATCTTGGTGAGGTAGGTGGCCTCCTCCATCGCGGTGTCGCCGCCGCCGACGACCGCGACCTCCTTGTTCTTGAAGAAGAAGCCGTCGCAGGTGGCGCACGCGGACACGCCGTGGCCGGAGAGCTTCTGCTCGGAGGGAATGTTGAGCCACTTGGCGGACGCGCCGGTGCAGACGATGACCGTCTCGGCCAGGAGCACGCCCTTGGACTCGCTGTGCACCTTGAACGGACGCGCGCCGAGCTCGACCTTGGTGACCACGTCGTCGATGATCTCGGT
>JAFEBC010000657.1 GCA_018266095.1 Deltaproteobacteria bacterium | reverse complement strand
GTCTCGCTCGCCATCGCGCCGTCGTCGAGCGTGGGCTCGCCCCTGGCCCTGCGCAGCTTCCAGGACCAGGAGCTCGACATCGCGAGCGGCGCGGCGCAGACGGCCGACAACCAGAACGATCCGTCGCAGGAGGGCTACTGCCCCGCGCGCTTCCACACCGACTTCACCTACGCGTGGCGCCTCTCGAACGCGCCGCCCGACGGCCAGGCGTCCATCAGCGACCCCAGCGGCACGACCACGAGCTTCAGCGCGCGCAGCCCGGGCGCCTACGCGGTGCAGGCCACGGCCAGCGCGGGCAGCAAGGGCAGCGTGACGGCCACCGCGTACCTGAGCGTGTCGAGCTGCGGCTCGAAGAGCCCCGTGGTGCAGAGCACGGCGGTGAGCGTCGGCGGCTTGCCCTCGCCCCGTCCGCCCGTCGGCTCGCTGGTGGCGATCACGGCCACCGCATCGTCGCCTGACTCCACCAACGGCTGCGGCGACCCCGCGGCCATCAGCTACGAGTGGTCGCTCATCTCGGCGCCCGCCGGCAGCCAGGCCTCGGTCGCCTCGCAGGACGGCACGGGCGTCTTCTCGTTCACCGCGGACGCGGCCGGCACCTACGTGTTCTCGGTGGTGGCCAAGGACGCGAACGGCCTCGTCTCGAGCCCCGTGTCGGTCGCCGTGCCCACCGGCGCGTGCGGCCCCAGCGTCCCGGCATTCACCGTCTCGCAGGTGGACGACACCGCGCAGGTCGGTAACGAGGTCACGCTCACGGCGCCGGATTCGTCCGCCATCGGCACCTCACAGACGTGCGTGCCCGGCAACGCGTACACGTACTCGTGGCGCATCGTCAGCCGCCCGTCGGCCAGCTCGGCCAGCGTCGACGCGGTCTCGGGCGCGGTGGTCCACTTCACGCCCGACGCCTCGGGCGACTACGTGATCGAGCTCACCGTCACCGACGCCGGCGGCTTCTCCACGCAGGTCACGCAGGTGCTCAAGCAGGCCTCGTGCACCGCGGCGCCGCAGCTCGCCGACCCCATCGCCACCGGGCCCGACAACCAGAGCGGCGTCGTGTACCGCGGCGATCCCGTCTCGGTGTCCATCCCCTCGATCACGCCGGGCTCGTGCGGCAGCAAGACCAGCATCGACTTCACCTACTCGTGGGCGCTGGTGAGCAAGCCGGGCACGTCGAACACCTCGCTCTCCTCGAACACGGTGGCGAGCCCCGGCTTCGTGGCCGACGTCGCGGGCGGCACGTACCAGCTCGCGGTGCAGGTGCGCGACGGCCTGGGCAACGTGTCGCCTCCCAAGTTCGTCAGCGTGTCGGTGTCGGCGTGCGGCAGCCAGGCGCCGAGCGTGAGCGTGTCGCCGCAGACCACCTCGCAGACGAACTTCGCGCCCGTGCTGCTCACGGCCACGGCCACGAGCCCCGACAACCAGAACGATCCGCAGCTCTCGGGCTTCTGCCCTGCCCGCTTCAACAAGACGCTGTCGTATCAGTGGTCGGTCGTGTCCGCGCCCGTCGGCGCGAAGTTCTCGCTGGGCGGCGCCACCACAGAGGCGGCCACGCTCGCGCCCAACACCAAGGGCGGCTACCAGGTGCAGCTCGTGGTCACCGACTCGGGCGGCCTCGCGGCGACGCCTCGGATCGCCTCGGTCAACGTGACCTGCGGCGATTCGGTGCCCACCGCGCTGGACGTGGGCGCGACCCCCGCGTTCAAGGCCACGCAGGCGCTCACCAACATCACGCAGAAGACGGCCTCGGGCACCACCACCGGGCCGCTCACGCTCACCTCGAGCACGCTCGCGGCGGCGCCCATCAAGTTCTATCCGGGCTCGCCGGTGAAGCTCACGGCCAACCCCGTGGACACGAACTTCTCCTGCGGGTTCACGCCGCAGACGCTCACGTACCAGTGGTCGTTCACCAGCGTGCCGCTCGGCAGCCAGGTGGCCTTCGACTCGGGCTCGGCGGCGCAGCCCAGCTTCGTGCCGGACCAGCCGGGCGACTACTTCATCGAGCTCACGCTCACCGACTCGGCGGGCCAGAGCGGCACGCAGGTCTTCACGCGCGCGGGCGCGGCGGTCATCTCCGTGTCCGACTGCGGCAGCCAGACGCCCGTCGCGCAGATCGGCCTGGACGCGCCTGCCTCCCCCGCGCCCACGGCCACCATCGGCGCGGTCAACGGCTTCGCGGTCATCCTCGACGGCGCGGCTTCGTTCAGCCCCGACAACGCGCCCGTCGACTTCACGCTCGCGGCCGTCGCGGGCTGCGGGCTCAACAAGCCGCTCACGTACCGCTGGCAGTTCGTGTCGGTGCCGCCCGGCGCGCAGAGCGTGACCTTCAACGACCCCACGCGCGTCACGCCGAGCTTCACGCCCTCGACCAGCGGCACGTACGTGGTCTCGCTCAACGCCTCCGACGGCACGCGCACGAGCCAGGCCGCCAACGTGGCCGTGGTCACCGCTGAAGGCGCCGCGGGCAACCTCGACTACGTCGCGCCGCAGGGCCTCTCGACCATCGCCGCGGGCCTGCACCACTTCCGCACCTTCCGCATCCCGGCGGGCGCCGAGGTCACCTTGCCCGCAGGCAGCAACGGCACGCTCGACCTCGTGGTCAGCGGCGACGTGTACATCGGCGGCACGTTCAACTTCTCCGGCTCGCCCGGCAACGACGGGCCGAACGGCGACGTGTCCTGGGTCGGCAGCGGCGGCGGCGACACGGGCTACCCGTACAGCAACCACGGCACGCCCGCGCCTGGCGGCGGCTGCCCGCAGACCGGCGCCATCTCGCGCAGCGTCGGCGGCACCGGCTCGCAG
>JAFEBC010000656.1 GCA_018266095.1 Deltaproteobacteria bacterium | reverse complement strand
GCTCGAGGAGGGCAACTCCGAGGACTGGTTCAGCTCGGACTTCATCATCGCCTGCGCGCTCGCGGCGGCTGTCGGCACCACGCTCTTCGTCTGGCGGCAGATGACGGTGAAGTACCCGGTCGTCGACCTGCGCGTGCTGCGTCACCGCTCGCTCGCGGGCGGCTCGATGCTCTCGATGGTCGTCGGCATGGGCCTCTACGGCGCGACCTTCGCGGTGCCGATCTTCACGCAGTCGATCCTGCACTTCACCGCGCAGCAGACGGGCCTGCTCTTGCTCCCGGGCGCGCTCGCCTCCGCGTTCATGTTCCCGCTGATGGGCAAGGCCAACGGCAAGATCGACGCGCGCATCCTCATCGCCATCGGCGCCTCGGTCATCGCCGCGGTGATGATGTGGATGTGCGGGATCATGACGCCGCAGACGGGCGCGGACGACTTCTTCTGGCCGCTGATCGTGCGCGGCGCGGCCACAGTGCTCATGTACCTGCCGCTGACGCTGGCGACGCTGGGTCCGATTCCCAAGAAGGAAGTCGCGGCGGCGAGCGGGTTCTACAGCCTCACGCGCCAGCTCGGCGGCAGCGTGGGCATCGCGGTGCTGACGATGCTGCTCACGCGGCGCAACGCGTGGCACCGCTCGGTGCTGATGGACAAGCTGCAGCTCACCAGCGCGGCCGTGCAGGAGCGGGTGTCGGCGCTGATGCACGGGTTCATGGCCAAGGGCGCGTCGGCGGAGCACGCGCTGGCGCAGGCGTACAAGGTGCTGGACGGCTCGGTGTCCTTGCAGGCGGCGGTCTTGAGCTTCGGGGACATCTTCTTCGTGGTGGGCGTGGCGTTCGTGGCGGCGCTGCCGCTGGTGTTCCTGCTCGGCTCGGGCAAGGGCGCGAAGGTGGCGTCGGACGCGCACTAGGGGCGCGTTGCGTGGCGTGCCGAAGGCGCGCTAGCCGAGGCGAAAGTTGCGCTGCAGGATCGCGTGCGTGAAGCCCGTGCGCAGATAGAACGCGCGCGGCGCGGTGCGTGCGCGGCCGCCTTCATCGTCCGTCGACCAGCGCAGATCCGCTGCGTTGCGTCCCTTGGGCCTGAGCTGCAGCGCGGTGCCGCGGTGCCCCGTGATGCGCGCGCCGAAGCCGGCCTGGACGAGCTCGACGATCTCCTCGAAGTCCGCGCGCAGGAGCGATTCCTCCTCGGCAGACGGGCTCCACAACAGGCCGGTGCCGATGCGGCGCTCGGCGAGCGGGAGGCTGCGATCGGCCTGGACCGGCACCCACGCGATGCGGCGCAGCTTGTGGCGCACGGGCGAGGTGTCCCACTGCAGATCGGCGTCGCCGAGGTCGAGCGAGGCCACGAAGGTGGACTCCATCGGCTTGCCGGCGAGGTCGATGGGGAGCGTCTTGAGCTCGATGTCGAGCTCGGGGAAGTCGGGCACGGCGCGGGAGGCGGCCGTGGCGCCGAGCGCGCGCTCGAGGAGTTGGCCCACGAGGCCTTTGGCACGGCGGAGGTCTGTGGGGAGGGTGACGTCCTGCGCGGCCGCGAGGTGCGCGAGCGTGCGGCCGGCGAGGCGCGAGAGGCGCTGGCGGAGGTCGGACTCGTCGCGAGGGGGGGCGATCGGGCTCACGCGCGGATGATTCCAGCTGTATCCGCGCGGGGCAATCTCCCGTTCACTCGGCGGACACAGCGGATCCTGTGCCCGCGCGGCGCGTGCGCAGAAACCAGGTCGGCATCGGGCCGCGACCCTTCACCTCCACCATCCCGCGCTCTTCAAGCTCGAAGTCCGGAGCGAGCTCCCGGAACGCAGACTCGCTCACCTGCACCTCTCCAGGCTTGCCGTGCGACTCCATCCGCGCGGCCACGTTGACGGTGTCACCCCAGAGGCGGCGAAACAGCTCATTGAGCATGGCGACCACGCGCTCAGGCTCCATCGAGGCCGCAAGCGGGGTGAAGCCCACCAGGTCCGCGAACAGCACGGTCGCTCCGTCGTATCTCTCGGCGATGTAGGCGGGGCCCTCTTTCAGCTTCTCGGCGATCGATCCAGGGAGGATGGCCTGCAAGAGCCGCTCGGCCCGCGCGTGCTCCCGAGCAATCGCGCCTCGCTGGCGCTCGATCAGAAGCTCTTGGCGATAGGCGAGACGGGCGACCTGGCGAGCGCCATCGCCGGCAGATCGAGCAGAATCATGAAGAGAAGGCTCATGGACACGCCGATCACCGCCGTGGTGACCATGCTGAGCGCCGGCACCAAGAGCAGAGCCGCGGGGCGGCTCGCCAGGACGAACTCCATCCCGAGGAAGGGCACCATCACGAGGACCACCCACCGGAGGGCGTCGCCGAACTGCGGGCTGCCGATCGCGCGCAGCGAGGCGAGTCCCAAGGAGCAGCAGATCAGGCCGATGGTGGCCCCGGTCCGCGCGAGCGGGGCCGCACGCGCGGCGCTCCACCGTCGATAGCCTGCCTCCGTGCCCGGAGAGATGAAGCGGTCCGGCGTCGACTCCAGCGAGTCGTCCGGGTCGGTGACACTGCGATCTGCTGGTGTCATCGAAGCCTCTGACCGTCTAGCCTGACTCTCCATCCCAATCGCCTCGTCAGCCCCAACGCTCG
>JAFEBC010000655.1 GCA_018266095.1 Deltaproteobacteria bacterium | reverse complement strand
AGCCGCCGCAGAGGCCGCGGTCCGACGTCAGGATCACGACCTCGACGCGCTTCTCGGGCCGCTTGGTCAAGAGCGGGTTGAGCGACTCGGCGTCGCCCGAATCCTGGGCGCCGGCCGCGACCGCCGACAACAGCTCGTCGATCGCCTTGGCGTACGGCCGCGCGCGCGTGACCGCGTCCTGCGCGCGACGAAGCTTGGCCGCCGAGACCATCTTCATCGCCTTGGTGATCTTCTGCGTGTTCCGCACCGACTTGATGCGCGTGCGGATCGCTCGGAGGGAGGCCATGGCGCTCTCTTTTGACTACTTCGCCGGCGTCGGCTGGAAGACGTCCTTGAACTCGGTCAGGGCGGCGTCGAGGGACTTCTTCACGTCGTCCGTGAGGTCCTTCTTCTCCGCGATGGCCTTGGGCAGCGTCGGGAGACGCGAGTCGATGAACGCGAGCAGCTCGGCCACCCAGCGGGCGACGTCCGAGACCTCGACGTTGCGCAGCCAACCCACGCCGTTCGCGTCGCGCTGCGTGCCCGCGTAGATCTGGATGATCTGCTTCTCGACCGGCAGCGGCACGTACTGGCCCTGCTTGAGGAGCTCAGTCAGACGCGCGCCGCGGGCCAGGGTCTCCTGGGTGGCCTTGTCGAGGTCCGAGCCGAACTGCGAGAAGGCCGCGAGCTCACGGTACTGCGCGAGCTCGAGGCGCAGCGTGCCGGCGATCTTCTTCATCGCCTTGATCTGCGCCGAGCCGCCGACGCGCGACACCGAGATGCCGACGTTGATGGCGGGCCGCTGGCCGGCGTTGAAGAGATCGGTCTCGAGGAAGATCTGGCCGTCGGTGATGGAGATGACGTTGGTCGGGATGTACGCCGAGACGTCGCCGGCCTGGGTCTCGATGATGGGCAGCGCCGTCAGCGAACCGCCGCCGCGCTCCTTCGAGAGCTTCGCCGCGCGCTCGAGCAGGCGGCTGTGGAGGAAGAACACGTCGCCGGGGTACGCCTCGCGGCCGGGGGGACGGCGGAGGAGCAGCGAGAGCTGGCGGTAGGCGACGGCCTGCTTCGAGAGGTCGTCATAGATGATGAGCGCGTGACGGCCGGAGTCGCGGAAGTACTCGCCCATGGTCACGCCGGTGTACGGCGCGAGGTACTGGAGGGGCGCCGGATCCGAGGCGTTGGCCGCGACGACGGTGGTGTACTCCATCGCCCCGAACTGGTTCAGCTTGTCCACGACGCGCGCGACCGTCGACTGCTTCTGGCCGATGGCGACGTAGATGCAGAAGACGTTCTGGCCCTTCTGGTTGATGATCGCGTCGACGGCCACGGCGGTCTTGCCCGTCTGGCGGTCGCCGATGATGAGCTCGCGCTGCCCGCGCCCGATCGGCACCATGGCGTCGATGGCCTTGAGGCCCGTCTGCATCGGCTCCTTCACCGACTCGCGGGCGACGATGCCGGGCGCCTTGATCTCGATCTTGCGGCGCTCCTTGGCGTTGATCGGGCCCTTGCCGTCGATGGGCTGGCCGAGCGCGTTCACCACGCGGCCGACCGTCTCCAGGCCCACGCCGACGTCGGCGATGCGGCCGGTGCGCTTGACCGAGTCACCCTCGCGGATGCCCGACTGGTCGCCCATGATGGCGACGCCGACCGAGTCCTCGTCGAGGTTGAGCACGAGGCCCTCGACGCCGCCCGGGAACGAGACGAGCTCGCCGGCCATGACGTTCGCGAGGCCATGGACGCGCGCGATGCCGTCGCCGGTGTTGAGCACGGTGCCGGTCTCGGAGACTTCGACCTGCTTGCCGTAGGTCTGGATCTGCTCGCGGAGGATGCGGCTGATCTCGTCGGCCTTGATCTGCATCTTGGGGATCCTTTTCGTTCCTGAAAGCGACTGACTTGAAGGGTGCGGAAGCGGTTACTTGAGGAGCTCTTCGCGGAGCTTCTCGAGCTGGGTCTTGAGCGTGCCGTCGTAGCGGGTGCCGCCGACCTCGGCGAGGAGGCCGCCGATGAGCGCCGGGTCCGTCTTGGCCGAGAGCACGACCTTCTTGTGCGTGGCCGTGGAGAAGGTCTTCTCGAGCTTCTCGACCTCGCCCTCGGAGATGGCGGCGGCGGAGACGACGGTGGCGCGCACGCGGCCGTTCTGCGCGTCGGCCAATTCGCGATACGCGGCGGCGACGGACGGCACGATGCCCAGGCGCGAGCGCTCGGCCAGGACATGCAGGAAGCTCTGCACTTCCTTGGCGAGCCGCATCTTGCGCGCGAGCGTGTCCACCAGCGCTTGGCGCTGCTCCATGGTCAGGCCGGGCCCGAGCAGGGTCTGGCGCAGCTCCTCGGACTCGTCCAGCGCGGCGGCGAACTGCTCGAGGTCCTCGAGCCGGGCGTCGTGCGTGCGCGCGGGCGTGTCGGCCTCGAGTGCGAACAGGGCGCGGGCGTAGCGGCGGGCGACGCTGGAGTCGATCAAGCGGGCTGCTCCACTGGGGGTGAAAAGCGGCGGCTAACTAGCACGCTGGTCGTAGTCGGTCAATTGCGGTCCGGCCATCTGGCGCGGTGCGGCGAAGGATCGCAGGATCCGGACTGACCTTGGATTGGCTTTAGAGGATGCTCTCGGAGCGCCGCGCGAACGCCGCCCGGACCGCGTCCAGCGCGCCCGGGATGGGCTTTAGGACCTGCTCGAAGTTCTTGCGCGTCAGCTTCATCACCTTGACGTCGTAGGGGGCGCTGACGGTGGCCGTGTGCGGCGCGTCGTCGATGAGGGCCCCGTCGCCCAGGTAGTCCCCGATCTTGAGCTCGGCCGTCTGCGGCGTGTCCGGCGGCGCGTCGGCCGAGAGGGGCGGCAGGTGCAGCACGGCCTCGCCCTCGCGGATGAGGAGGAACGAATCGCCGCGCTCGCCCTCGGTGGCGAGCACGCTGCCGCCGGGGACGTCGACCACCTCGAAGCGGTCGAGGACCTTGCTGCGCGCCTCGGGCGAAAGCGCCTGGAACAGGTCGATGGTGTAGATGCGCGCGAGCAGCACGCGCTTTCTGTACGCGGTCTCGAGCGACTGGCGCAGGAACGGCAGCCGCATCAGCTCGCGGGCCACGGCCTTGCGCTCGAGCAGGCCGATCTTCGACTTCGCGGCCGCACGCAGCGTGGCTGGCGCGGGCGCGTCCGACACGAGCGCGTCCTCGGCGAAGAGCGAGCCCGGAGAGAGCGAGCAGATCGGCGACGAATCGAGCAGCACTTCCAGATTGCCGCCCTCGACCATCACCAGGCCCGGGTTCGGCTGGCCGCGCACGACGAACGACTGGGCCTCGCCCAGCTCGACCGTCTTCACGAGACGCGCCAGCTCGGCGATCTCGACCGCCGGCACCTCCTCCAGGAGGAGGGCGTTCTTCAGCATCTGTTGACGATCCTTCATTTCCGCTCCCGACCGGGCTTGTTACCTTAGATGGATCCTCGCTGCAGGGGAATCGCGATTGTTCCCTGTGCGACGGCGTCAGGACTTGACGGGTTCCAAGGCCTGCTTACGTTGATGGGCGTCGACGGGAAGTGCCGCAAGCGCCCGTCAGGCAAGCGTTTTTGTCAACGAGCCCGCGTGGTGCGGGCCCTATTCTGGGACGCCATTCATGGCGCTCCAATTGAAGGAGAAGTCATGGCCATCATCACCCGCAACGATCCGTTCCGCGACCTCTTCCAGCTCCAGAACCAGCTCTTCCGCACCTTCGACGGCGCCTTCGATCCCCGTACGCGCGAGGACATGCCGCAGACTGCCGCCTTCACGCCCGCGGTGGACATCTTCGAGGACGAGCACGCCATCACGCTCAAGGTGGAGCTGCCCGAGGTGAAGCTCGAGGACATCGACCTGTCCGTGGACGGGAACCAGTTGTCCGTGAAGGGTCAGCGGACGCTGGAGAAGTCCGAGAAGCGCGACGGCTACCACCGCATCGAGCGCAGCTACGGCAGCTTCGCCCGCACGTTCACGCTGCCGGACACGGTGGACGCGCAGAACATCGGCGCCGAGAGCAAGGACGGCGTGCTCCGCGTGACGCTGCCCAAGAAGGCCGAGGTCAAGCCGCGCCAGATCAAGGTGAACGTGGGCGGCGCGCTGCCGGCGGGCGCGACCAAGGCGTAGCAGCGCAGAAGCGGGCGAGAGCCCCGAAGCGCATCGCGGGGTCCGTTCCTCAAGAGGAGCGCGACCCCGCGACCGTTTCAAGCGATGGGCTGTGGCGGAGCGCAGACCGGCTCGGCTGTGCGCGGCTCTCCGCGTCGAGGGTGCTTGCTGCTACTTCTTCTTGCCCGGCGGCTCGGAGTGCGCGGGCGCGGGCGCCGACGAGGAGCCCGTCATGTCCATCTTGCAGGTACCGTCGAAGAACACGCCGCGCTCGATGACGATCGACGCCGTGGTGAGCGCGCCGCGGACCTTGGCCGGCGACTTGAGCTCGATCGACTTGATGGCCTTCGCGTTGCCGTTGTAGTCGCCGACGATGACGAGCGAGCCGACCTGGATCTCGCCCTTCACCTCGGCGCCTTCGCCGATGATGAGCGTGTCGGTCGAGATGATCTCGCCGGTGAACTTGCCGTCGATGCGGACCGTGCCCTCGAAGAGGAGCTTGCCTTCGAACGAGCTGCCCTTGCCGAGGAGCGCGTTGAGCTGCTCTTGCCGGGGGCCCTGCGGAGAGACTTCCTGAAGCATCGCCATGGAGTCGACCTCTCTCGGAGTGAAGGCAAAGGAGACTAACAGATCGCCGAATCGGATCCAGATCCCGGATGCGCCTGGAATCGTGCAAGCGTCCGGGCCCGTGCGCGCCGCACCTACACGAGCAGCGACGCGCCCTTGAGGATGGCGATCACCAGCACGATCACCGCCTCGCCGGCGATGAAGCCGGAGGCGAGCGGCGTGTTGTACTTCTCCTCGTGCTGCGGGTTTGCGCGCTGCCAGAGGTGCTGGACGATGCCGCCCACGACCATGGGGAAGATGGACAGCGTGGGGATGAGCATGCCGAGGCCCACGCCGGTGGGGCTGGGCACGTACTTGTGGAACTTCGGCTCGAGGAGCGTGAGCACGGAGCCGATGACGAGCGCGACCAGCATGGCGGTGAAGCAGCCGCGGGGGAGGAACTCGAAGCCCTTGGCGAGCAGCTCGGCGAAGCCTGCCCACTTGACCGAGATGGGCGAGGAGAGGCCGTTGCCGCCGATGCCGTACTGCTCCTTGTAGAGCGGGTACGCGAACGAGACCGCGAGCGCGCCCACGGGCACCGCCAGGAGCTGCACGATGGTGAGGTTCTTGTTCGTCGAGCCCACCATCTTGCCGGCGCGGAAGTCCTGCATGAGGTGCTCGCCGTGCGCCGCCACGCTGCCCGACATGCCCGAGCCGATCATGTTGATGGGCATCGAGCCGGGGGCGAGGCCCGCGAACACGGCCTGCATGAAGTTCGCCATGGCGCTGATGGGCGCCCAGTTGGTCTCGCCGAGGACGCGGATGCCGACGAGCATGAGCGGGATCGAGAGCACGAGCGACACGAGCGTGAGCCAGACGGGGAAGTTGAGCGAGATCTTCTGCACCACGCAGAGGAGCACGGTGAGGATGCCGACGCCCCAGAGGACCCACTTCATGGGGAAGTCCGTCGAGGAGACGTCCGACATCTTGAGCCCCTGGAAGGTCTTGACGATGAGCTTCCACTTGAGGATGAGCGCGGTGAGGCCGCCCGCGACCATCAGGCCCGTGGCGGGCCACATCGCCCAGCGCAGCGTGTCCTTGTAGACCTCGCTCTCGATGATGCCGCGCGCGTGGAGCTGGCCGGGGAGGATGAACCAGGAGATGACCATGCCCAGGCCCATCGAGAGCGTCACGCGCAGGCCGACGAGGAGGCCCGAGCCGAAGCCCAAGAGGCCGACCTCGGAGCCGTTCTTCATCGCGGCGGCGTTGGCCCAGAGCTTCGAGAAGTAGACCTCGCCGGGCAGGATCTCCTTGAACTCGATGATCCTGCCGCCGAACCAGTGCAGCTTGCCGGTGAAGTCGCGCACGAGCGCGACGAGGCCGGAGGCGATCATGCCCGCGAAGAGCGTGCCCACGCGCGCCTTGGCCTGGTTTCTGTCCGCGTCGAGGACGAGCATCGTCTCGCCGGCCGCGGTGCCGTCGGCGAAGGTCAGGTTCTCTTCGTCGATGAAGTGCTTGCGCAGCGGGACGGCGAGGAGGACGCCGAGCAGGCCGGCCACCGTCAGCCAGAGGAAGATCTGCAGCGGCGTGAGCGAGACGTGGAAGCCCAGCTCGGGCTTCTGGTTCAGCATGTCCATGGCGGCGAGCACGACGCACATGAAGCCGGCCTCGCCCGCGGCCGTGCCTGCGGTCTGCACGAGGTTCGTCTCGTGGCGCGTGCCGCGGATGCCGGAGATGGCGCCGGCGATGGCGAGCGCGATGAAGCCGAAGAACGCGCTCACGACCGAGATGTTGGGCCCGTAGCCGATCTTGAGCACGACGTACGGGTAGGTGGCGCCGATGAGCAGCGCGACGAAGAAGGCGGTGATGAGCGCGCGCGCGGTCAGCTCGCGGCGCGGGGCCTCGGGCTGCGCGGCGGCGGCTGCAGCGGCTGCGGGAGGCGGGACGATCGCTTCGGCCATGAGATTCCTCGTCTGCGGACTGCCTTTGAACTGCGCTGCGGTTCGACCCGCCCAAAGTGTTCAGAACAGAACTTCAAAACTGCGCGAATTCGGGCTCAGTTTCCGGGCTTGAAATCGCCTCGATTCACTTGAACGGATGTTCCTCAGGTGACATGCGTACAGAGGCAACATTTGTTCAGCCCAATCGCGTCTGCAGAACAGACGCGCCGGGGTCAGCCCAAAATCACCGCCAGCACGCGATCGAGGTCCTCGTTCGACTCGTAGCGGATCTCCACGGTGCCCTTCCCGCCCTTGTCCTTGAGCTCGACCTTCGCGCCCAGCTTGCGCTGCAGCTTCTCGACGAGCTGCTTCACGTGCACGTTGCCGCCCTCGGCCTTGGTCTTCTTCGCCGACTGGCCGCCCTTCATGCGCTGCACGAGCGCCTCGACCGCGCGCACGGACAGGCCCTCGTCCATCACCTTGCGCGCCGCCCGCTCGAGCTCCTCGGCGTCGGCGATGCCGAGCAGCGCGCGCGCGTGGCCCATCGAGAGCGTGCCGGAGACGATCGACATCTTGATCATCTCCGGCAGCCGCAACAGGCGCAGCGAGTTGGCGATGGTCGAGCGATCCTTGCCCACGCGCTCGGCGAGCTGCTCCTGCGTGAGCTTGTGCTCCCCGATGAGCCGGTCGTAGGCCTCGGACTCCTCGATGGGGTTCAGATCCTCGCGCTGGATGTTCTCGATGAGCGCGAGCTCGAAGGCCTCGCTCTCGGTGACCTCCTTGACCAGCGCCGGCAGCTCGCGCAGGCCCGCCTTCTGCGCCGCGCGCCACCGCCGCTCGCCGGCGATGAGCACGTAGCCCGACGGCCCGCGCCGCACCAGGACCGGCTGCAGGACGCCCTTCGAGCGGATCGACTCGGCCAGCTCCTCGACGTGCTTCTCGTCGAACTTGCGCCGCGGGTTGTGCTTGTCGGGCGCGATCTCCTCGATGCCGAGCTGCACCACGCCCCGCCGCTCCGAGGGCGAGCCGCCCGGGATGAGCGCCCCCAGGCCTCGTCCCAGTGCCAGCGGCTTCAACGGCGCCTTCTTGTCGATCATCGCGCGACCCTCTCTTGACCACGATCTCCGTGGCGCTCCAGGAACTCACCCGCGAGCTGCAAGTAGCTCTGGGCGCCCTTCGATTCGATGTCGTAGAGCAGCACCGGCCGCCCGTGCGAGGGCGCCTCGGAGAGCCGCACGTTGCGCGGGATGACCGCCTCGTAGACCTTGCCCGGCAGGTGCTCCTGCACGTCTTTCGTGACCTGCTTGGCGAGGTTGTTGCGCGCGTCGAACATGGTCAGCACCACGCCGTCGAGCTCGAGCTCACGGTTGAGCGCGTTGCGCACGAGGTCGATGGTCTTGAGCAGCGCCCCGAGCCCCTCGAGCGCGTAGTACTCGCACTGGAGCGGCACCAGCACGCGGTTGGCGGCCACGAGCGCGTTGATGGTCAAGAGGCCGAGCGACGGCGGGCAGTCGATGAAGATGTAGTCGTACTCGTTCTGCAGCGGCTGGAGCGCCTGGCGCAGCTTGCTCTCGCGCGAGAGGGCCGACACGAGCTCGAGCTCGGCGCCCACGAGGTCCGGATCGGAAGGCAGGACGTGCAGCCGGGGGATCTCCGTCTCGCGCAGCGCCGTCCGCGCGTCGTGCTCGCCCAGGAGCGCGTGGTAGACGGTCGGCCGGTCATCACCCTCGCGCTTGCGCACCCCTAAGCCGCTCGAGGCGTTGCCCTGCGGGTCGAGATCGACCACCAAGACGCGCTTCTCCGAGGCCGCCAGCGAGGCCGCGAGGTTGATCGAGGTCGTGGTCTTCCCCACGCCGCCCTTCTGGTTCACCACGGCAATCATGAGCGCCATGGTCAGCGCAGCTAGCATGTGGGAGTGCGTGGATCAATCGTCGCGATCGTGATCGCTGTCGCGCGCTTGTGGATCGGACGCCTGGTGACACCAGGGCTTGCGGATCACGGGATCCACGGTGCCGCGCCGTGGGGCCGCCTGGACGCCTCGCCCTCGTCCGGAATGTCAGACCCTTTGCGTAGGCTGTGCGTTGACTTGAGTCCACAGGGAGTCTGCCCCATGCACACCGCCCGCGCGAACCGCTCGACGACCTCGCCTCGCCTCCACCCGACGCCTCGGGCGCGCCCGCTCCGCGATCCGGCCAGCCGCGCGGCGACGCGCGCCCACACCTGCTTTGCCGGGTT
>JAFEBC010000654.1 GCA_018266095.1 Deltaproteobacteria bacterium | reverse complement strand
GGGCCATCGCGCCGTTCGACTTCACGGGGCTGGCGAGCCCGCCGGAGCGGATCGTGCGGCACCTCCTGGCGGCGCACCACGACGGCGAGCAGGCGCTCTACGATCTCGAGCTGCTGGCCCTGCATCCGGGCGCGCTCGAGCGGCTGCGGGCGCGGGTGGACGCGGTGGTGCGCAGCGACGGGCCGCGCGCGCGCTGGCTGCGGGAGCTGACGGTGTACGAGGGCTACCACGAGGACCTGCTCGCGCTCGTGGATGCAGTGATCGCGGATCCGGGATTGCTGGAGAAGCACGCGGGCGCCCCCGATCTGTCGCTGCGCGGGACGCTGCGTTGGTGCGCTCAGCAGCCGACCTCGGCGAGGGCGGCGCTGCGGGCCTGGCGGGCGGGGAGCCTGCGCTTCGTCGACCAATCGACGGCGTAGGTCAAACGTCTGATTCGCATCTGACGCCAAGCGGGAAATTGATAATCTGTAGCAATACCAACTGCTTGGCGTGCTGCGTCATCGGCGCCTCTGCGCGCGGCTCGCGTTCGCGCGGTGACACTAGAATTTCACGGGATTGCCACACACTTTCCCGTGTGTCACAAAAAGAGACGGGGAGTCATTTTCATTTTCGAAGGTCGTGCTGAGCCATGGGGACTCCAGATTTCAGCACAATCCTGATCCTCGGCGCCCTCGTCGGCCTGCTGTTCGTGGCCATCGGATACGGACAGCTCGTCTGGTTGCAGCGGCAGGCCAAGGGGCCTTCAGGGGCGGCGGTCTCGGGGGCGTCGATCCTCTTCTGGCTCATCCTCATCGCCTCGGGCGTGTGTCTGGCGCGCGCGGTGACCTCACGTACGTTCCCCGAGCAGGAGGCGACGCTCACGGGCGAGGATCTGTTCGCGGTGCAGCCGCGCGTGGGCCTGAACGCCACCTACGAGACGCGCGCGAACCTCGTCCGCAAGGACGACGTGCTCATCCGCTTCACGGGCCGGGATGGCGAGGAGGGGCAGGTGGCCATCAAGAGCCGCAAGGCCATCCTCGAGGGCGAGCTGGAGATCGAGCGGGCGCGGCCGCTGGAGTTCGACCCTGAGATGGTGCGGCGCGTGGACCAGGCCAAGAGCCAGCTTCGCGAGCGGGAGCAGCGGCAGAAGCAGGTGCTGTCGGAGCGGGACTCCATCGCGCGCGAGGCCACGCAGCAGCGCCTGGCGGTGGACAACCGGCGCTACCGGGCGGAGCAGGACGAGCGGGCGGCCGAGCGCGAGCTCAAGCCGCTGCAAGCGAGCCTGGAGACGGAGAAGGCCGAGCTGGAGTCGCAGGAGTCGCTCCTGCGCCAGGGGATGCTCTCGAAGATGGAGGTGGCCCGGCAGCGCGACAAGGTGACCGACCTCGAGGGGCGCATCGCGGAGCTCGAGGACCGGCGCGCGCTGCTGCAGCGCGAGCTGGAGGGCATCAAGAGCCTGCACGAGCAGTCGGAGCGGACCTTCACGGGGCAGGGCGCGTCGCGCTCCGAGGAGAACACGAAGATCCTCTCGGACATCGCCGACGCCCGCAAGCTCGTGGAGGCGACGACGCGGATGCTGGAGCAGGACCGGCCGCGGGCCGAGGCGCAGCGCGAGAAGCGGCTGGCGCAGATCCAGGTGCAGATCCACGAGTGCGACGAGCTCTTGAGCGGTCAGGGGCGGCACGCGCAGGTGGTGGCGCCGTTCGACGGGCGGGTGGGGTTCCGGGAGCCGTCGCCCTCGAGCCCGCCGGCGGACAACGGGCCGCTCTTGGTCATGTACCGGCCGGGGAAGATGACGGCGAGCGCGCACCTCGACGCGGACGAGGACGACGCGGGCGCCGACCTGGGCGCGGAGATCATCATCGGGGCCGAGCTCTTGGGGCGGGAGCGCACCATCAACGCCGAGGTGCTGCAGCGCACCACGGCGCACGGCGAGACGGAGCTCCTCATCGCCTGCGATCCGCCCGAGCGCGTGGTGCGGCAGGTGGCGATGAGCGGCGCGGCGCCGGTGCGGGTGCGGCTCAAGCGCAGCGTGGCCAGCTCGCTGGCGTTCAAGCTGAGCATGCTCCTGGGCGCGGCGGCGTTCGCGCTGGCGGGGTATCGCTCGATCCGGCGGCGCATCTCGGGCGAGGGCCCGCTGGGGACGCCGCAGCCTCCTCCGCAGGCGCCGCCGCACGCGCCGCCGTCGGGCGGGATCGACCCGGGGCACTTCGCGCCGGGCGGCCTGGGCGCGTCACCCGCGCAGGCGCAGGGTCATCCCACGCCGGGCTCGACGCCGCGGGCGCTGCCTCCGCTGCCGGCGCAGCACCAGCTCCCGGGGCCCCTCGACGGCAACGCGTTCGCGCGGCCGGTGGGCGACGGGCTGAGCCCTGACGAGCGCGACCCGCTCTACCTCAAGCGGCTGGGCGCGCGGCTGCGGCAGGACATCGAGGCCACGAACCTCTCGCCGTTCATCGTGCGGCGCGTGCACACGCTCATCGGGCGCGGCGGGTTCCACACCAGCGCGATGGTGGCGGTGGGCTTCGGCGAGGTGCCGATCGACCACCTCGAGGTGGCGCGGGCGCTCTTCGACATGCACAACCGCACCGTGGAGGCGCAGCCGCCGCTGGGCGGGCTCGGGCCGGCGGCGCAGGCGTGCGCGGAGTTCATCCAGGTGATGCGCGCGGTGGGCGCGGACAAGCCGACGGGCACGCTCGACGGCCTGCGCAGCGAGCTCATCTCGGCCACCCTGACGCTCGCGCAGCGCGGCGGGGCCAGCAGCGAGAACGCGGGCATGCTGGTCAAGCCGCTGATGGAGGTCTAGGTGGCCCGCGAGCCTGGATCGGCGTCGCTGCACCTCGGCATCGCCCTGTCGGCGTTCGTCATCTTCGGCATCGCGCAGCTCTACGCGTTCGCGCAGATGGTGGTGCTGGCGGACCGCACGGGCGGCGGGCGCTCCCTGGTGGTGGCGCTGTCGGCGAGCGCGTTCCTCGCCTTCACCATGATCGCGCTGGTGCGGCAGGCGCTGCTGATGCTCTTCGCGTACAGCGGGGCGACCAGCGCGGCGCGGCGCAAGCTGGACGAGCGCGCGCAGTGGCCGGCGGTGTCGATCCTGGTGCCCGCGTACAACGAGGCGGGGCGCATCGAGAAGGCCATCGAATCGCTCTTGGCGCTGGACTATCCGGGCCTCGAGGCCATCGTGGTCGACGACGGCTCCAAGGACGACACGCTGGCGCGCGCGATGAAGTACGCGGGCAAGCACGGCGACAAGCGGGTGCGCGTCCTCCACAAGGAGAACGGCGGCAAGTGGAGCGCGCTGAACCTGGCCTTCCACGAGGCGTCGTCGGACCTCTTGGTGTGCGTGGACGCCGACTCGCAGCTCGAGCCGGACAGCCTGAAGCTCCTGGCGCGGCACTTCGACGACCAGACGCTGGGCGGGTGCTGCGGGCAGGTGTCGGTGCGCAACACGGTGAACCTGGTCACGCGGCTGCAGGCGTTCGAGTACATGCAGCTCAACGGCCTCGCGCGGCAGGCGCAGAGCACGTTCTCGAGCGTGCTGGTGGCGCCGGGGCCCATCGCGATGTTCCGGCGCAAGGCGCTCTCGGACGTGTGGATGAGCTGGGGCACGGCGCAGGCGCTGCCGATCGTGAAGCCGGGGTCCAAGATCTACGGGCCCTGGGAGCACGACACGTTCGCCGAGGACGCCGACCTGACGATGAACATCCTGCTCACCGGCATGGGCGTGACCTATGAGCCGCGGGCCATCTCGCGGACCTCGGCGCCGGAGACGACGACGATCTTGCTCAACCAGCGCTATCGCTGGACGCGCGGGAACTATCAGGCGGCGCTCAAGGCGTGGAGGCGCTGGTCGAGCGCGCCGCGGGCGCCCAAGACGCTGCCGATCTGGCTGGGGAGCCTGCTCTTCGAGACGCTGTTGTGGCCGGCGGTGAACCTGGCGGGCATCCTCGGGTTCATCGCGCTCGTGGTGTGCTTCGGCATCCACGGGCCGCTCATCGCGTGGTTTCTGGCGCTGACGATCATCGACCTGAACGCCGCGGCGTTCTCGGCGCGCATCGAGCGATCGGACATGCGGCTGTTGTGGCTGTCGCTGGTGAGCCGGGTGTACTTCAACACGCTGCTCGACGTGAGCAAGGGGTTCGCGCTGTTCGACGAGTTCCGCGGGCGCGGGATGAGCTGGTCATGACCTTGGCGTGGGTGGCCGCGGGGCTGGCCGCGCTGGCGGTCACGGCGCCGGCCGGGCCGGAGGCGGAGCCCGCGCTGCATCCGGCGGCGCAAGGGGCGCAGGTCGTCTGCTACGTGGAGACGCTCTTTGGCGGCGTGCGGCCGACCGGGCTCGATCTGTCGCTGTGCACGCAGGTGGTCGACGCCTTCGCCCTGGTGGACGCGACGGGCGCGGTGAGGCCGGCGGCGGGGCTGCCGCGCACGGAGCTGGTGAAGCTCGCGCACGCGGGCGGGGCGATGGCGCTGCTGGCGGTGGGTGGGGCGACGGTGCCCGGGAAGGTGTTCACGCAGCTCAGCGCGGATGCGGCGGCGCGGGCGCGGTTCCTGAGCGAGCTGGGCAAGCTCGTGCTCGCGGGCGGGTACGACGGCGTGGATCTGGACTGGGAGTTTCCGCGGCCCGACGAGCGCGAGAAGCACCTCGCGTTCGTGACCGAGCTGCGGGCGAGCCTGGACGCGCTGTTCACCCAGGCGCGCGGGGGACAGCACGCGCTCCTGTCGATCGGGCTCTCGCCGGGCGACGCGCTCGAGGGCTATGACGGCGCGGGGCTGGCGCGGCTCACGGACACGTTCGTGCTCTTCGGGTACGACTATCGCAACCCCGCGCTGGGGCCGTGGGCGAACGAGGCCAAGCTGTGGCCGGACGGGTCGAGCCGGCGCATCGAGGGCTCGGTGCGCGGGGCCGCGAGCGAGTACGTGAAGCGGGGCGTGCCGCGCGCCAAGCTGGTGGTGGCGCTGCCGATGTACGCGAGCGACGGGCGGCCCTGGGACGCCGTGCGCGCGCAGGTGCTGGGGCGCAAGCTGCCGCTGCATCCGCTGTTCCTCGAGAGCGAGCTCGACGGCGTGTGGGTCACGGGGCCGGAGGCGATGGAGGCGAAGGCGCGCAAGCTCCTCTCGAGCGACGAGATCGCGGGCGGCGGCGCGGCGGGCGTGGCGCTGTGGCAGCTCGGTCATCAAGGGACGCACCGGGAGCTGACCGAGGCGCTGCGGCGCGGGCTGCCGCCGGGGAGGCCGCTGAACCCGGGGCCGCCGGACGCGACGGTGCTGGAGGGCGCGCCGGCGTCGCTGACGTGGGACGAGGCGCGCGGGATCGCGGAGGAGTTCGCGGTCTACGCGGGGCCGTCGGCGGAGGCGGTGGACCGGGCCGACGAGCGGTCGCCGCTCTACGTGGGGCGCTTCCGCAATCCGCGCGCGGCCGCTCCGCGCGGGCTGGGGAAGGGCGTGCACTTCTGGCGCGTGGACGCGCTGGGGCCGGGCGGGAGCGTGCACGGCAAGGTGTGGAGCTTCGAGGTGCGCCCGCGTGAGAAGTGAGCGAACCCTCGGGGGCCTCGTCGCGCTGTGCGTGGCCGCGTGTGCGGGCGCGCCCAAGCTGGAGGCGCCCTCGGTGCCGTCTGCGCCGCGCAACGTGAGCGCGCAGGCGGGGCCGGCGAGCGCGGTGGTGACGTGGTCCCTCCCCGCGAGCGACGGGCGCTCGGCGATCACGGGCTTCGTGGTGGCCTGGAGCGAGGGCGGCGGCGGTGAGCTCGAGCTCGACGATGCGGCCGCGGCCGAGGTGGCGGTCCAACAGCTCCGCGACGGGACGAGCTACACGTTCACCGTGCGCGCGCGCAACGCGATCGGCCTGGGGCCGGCCTCGGAGCCCTCGGCGCCGGTGACGCCGGCGGACCTGCCCGACGCGCCGGTGATCGCGTCCGCGACCGCGGGCATCCGCAGCGTGCAGCTCCGCTGGACGGCGCCCGATGCGCACGGCGCGCCGATCACGGCCTGGCACGTCACGCAGTCGCACGAGGGCGGGGCGTTCGCCACCAGCATCATCGGCGCGAGCGACGACACGGGCGCGACCGTGGTGGGCCTGCTCAACGGCGGCACCTACGCCTTCGCGGTGTCGGCGCAGAACGCGGTCGGCACCGGGCCGTCCAGCGCGCCGAGCGAGACGCTGACGCTGGTCGACCTGCCGGGGACGCCGGGCGCGCCGTCGGGCCAGGGCGCGGTGCGGTCGGCTCGCCTCTCGTGGACGGCGCCGCTGCACGACGGCGGCTCGCCCCTGTTGGGCTAT
>JAFEBC010000653.1 GCA_018266095.1 Deltaproteobacteria bacterium | reverse complement strand
TCGGCGTCGAGGATGACGCGCCAGTCGCCGGCGGGCTTCTGCGCGATGAACTCCACCTTGTACGCGGCGCGCACCGAGCTGCCGAGCGAGCGCCAGCCGCGGGTGACGGTGGCGTCGCTGACGCCCTCCAGGCCCTTCATCGAGGAGCGCGCGCGCTCCAGCGCTGCGTCGTCCGAGAGCGTGTGCGCGCCGGAGATGTCGCTGCCCATCTCGGAGCCGTTGACCAGGAAGACGCGCGACTGCGCGTCGACGCCGACGATGAGGTCGCGGCCGAACACGGGCAGGCCGTCGATCCGCCGCTGGAAGCGCACGGGCCCGACGGTGCCCTGCGGCGTCGCGTGGATGAGCGAGAGCGTCTGCCGGCCGGTGACGCCGAACGCGCCCGCGTAGGCCCCGATGAACTCCCGCGCCGCGCTCTCCGGATCGCGCGACTTCATCTGCGCAGTGAACCCGCTCGCGTGCACGAGCTGCTTGCCTCCCTGGCCCTCCACCCGCGTGCTGGCGGGGTGATCGTGGCGGAAGCTGTCGAGCGGATGTGCGGCGGCGGCGAGGACCAGCAGGGCAAGGAGCACGGCGCCCCCCTTTGGCTTGAAGTTGAACGCAGAACGCTAGAGGCAGTGCCCCCGCGGCACAAGGCCCGAGAGATCGAAATTGCAGCGCCGCTCGTTCGTGGATAAACCCAGCGATCTGCCCCTTCGAAACGCCGATGGGCGAAGCTCGATTCAAAACGCAGGCCAACGAAGGTCCCCAACATGCTCGCCCCGCCGCTCCAGTTCGTGCTCGCGCTCCTCCGCATCGCCGCCGCTCTCGCCCTCCTGGGCCCGGGCCTCCACAAGATCGGCTGGATCGCGCACCCCGCGCTCGACGCGCAGCTCCAGCAGTGGATCACGCAGGCGCACAACCCGCTGGTGCTCAAGTACCTGAACTTCATGCTCCCGCACGCGAACCTGCTCGCGCGCATCGTGGTCGCGGGCGAGCTGGGCCTGGGCACGCTCCTCCTGTTCGGCTTCCTCACGCCGCTCGCGGCCGTGCTCGGCTTCCTGATGGTGGCGAACTTCCACTTCGCCAGCGGCGCGATGCTCTCGCTCGACTACCTCACCGGCCAGGACGGCCTCGTGTTCCTGTTCATCTTCCCCGTGCTGCTGTTGGGCCGCGCGGGCTCGATGCTGGGCGTCGACGGCTTCATCGGCCGCAAGATGGCGAGCGGCGGCGGCAAGCCGGGCGGGAAGTAAGGAAGGCCAAAGCAACTGCTTCACAGGAAGGAAAGAAGGAAGGGTTGTTTCGTGCGGTGTGCGGCAAGCTGTTCTGCCCAACTGTTACCGACGTGCCTTGGCTGACGTGTCACGGATGTACCTGGCCGCACGCACCGCAGACCCCTTCCTTGTTTCCTTCCTGTGAAGTTCTTGCTCTTGCACTTGCTTCTAGACCTGCCAGTTGCGCTTCAAGATGCATGGGGTACAAAGGTCCCGGAATTTCGACACACCCCGGGGACCCATGCGCACTCTCTTCGCTCTCGCACTCTGCCTCGCCGCAGCCACTCCCGCCCTCGCCTACAACGGCGACGAGCACCGCGACATCGGCGAGCGCGCGTTCATCGATGCGTTCAATGTCGTGAACCACGGCAGCGGGCCCGCGTTGCCGGGCCTGCCCTGGAAGCACACGCCGGGCGGCCGCTGGGTCACCTGCGAGAGCGAGAACAAGCACATCGGCGGCTGCGATCAGCTCGGCACCGGCAACCGCGTGCTCATCTGGGTCGGCAACCGCACCGACGGCGATCCGGGCGACTGGGCCACGTTCGGCGAATTGGTGGAGCGCTACGGCGACCACCGCGACACCATCGACGCGATGCTGGCCACGCCGCCGTCCGAGCTGAAGGTCATCAAGCACGCGGCCGACACGACGGGCAACACGTACAACAACCCCAAGGAGCAGGCGAACTACCTCGGGCTCGCGGCCAAGAACATCACGCACTTCGGCACGTCGGCCGTCTACACGTACTACCTCTACCACCAGACCGCGATCGGCTACGCGTACCTCGCGGCCGAGAACAACGACCCGAACAAGATGTGGGAGGCGCTGCACTACGAGGCGCGCGCGGTGCACAGCCTGACCGACCTGTTCGCGCCGGGGCACCTGTTCGTGGACCGCACGGGCGTGCAGAACGTGATCGCGGGCGAGCGCGGGCTGACCGACGGCAAGACGGCGGTGGCGCGGCTGTCGGCGCTCAACACCTGGCTCAAGGGCTCGGCGCAGGGCGTCTACGACAAGTACGGGCCCAAGAAGCACGACGAGTTCAACGCCTCGGGCGCGAACGTGAAGAACCTGGCGCTCGGCGACGCGTACTGGTGGACGTACGGCGACGGCAAGTACTACTCGATGAACTCGACCGGCAAGGACGGACCGTACTCGGCGGCGGTGAAGTCGGTGGTCGACCTGCTCTCCGCGTACAAGTTCATGCTGCTCGCCAAGCAGGGCAAGGCCGGCGGCAAGACGGCGCGGGCGATGTGGCAGGAGCGGCTCACGAGCGCGCAGACCTACGACGCGCTCCGCGAGGTGCCGGTGGCGTACGAGCTGAACGCGCAGACGAAGGGCGTGTTCAGCGGGCTGCCGTGCAAGGACAACTTCTGCGACCTGCCGACGAAGGCGGTCATCTTGAAGCTCTTGGCCGCACACTGAGATCGTGAAGGCGCTGCAGGCCGGAAGCTGTTGCGGGCCCGTGCACGCCCGATCGTTCACCGCAGAGACGCCGAAGCGCAGAAGGTTGTTGGTACACCCTGTTGAGGCTTCTCTTCGGCGCTTCTGCGCCTCTGCGGTGAATCGCCGCCCTTGCAAGACATTGCAAGAGCGGTGTCTCTGCCTCAGGCATGTGCGAGCGCACGCGGTGCTGACTTGCGCGTCGACTTGCGAGCGAGCCTGGCGTCGAGCGAGAGCGGGCCCGGGCCGACCAACAGGAGGAACGCGCAGGTCGCGAGCTGCGCCCACTCGCTGCGGATCTCGTGCAGCACGGCCCACAGCCCCGACTGCGGCGGCGAGGGCGGCAGCGGCAGCGGCGAGGTGCCGAGGTAGAGCGCGATCTTGGTAGAGAGCATGGCCACGATCATCTCGATCACGAACGGGATGGCGATGAGCCGCGTGCCCAGGCCCGCGAGCAGCAGGACGCCGCCGCCGGCCTCGAGCGTGCCCACGAAGTCGGCCGTGAGCGCAGGGAAGGGGAAGCCGAGCTTGGTGAAGCGGCCCACGCCCTGGTTGGCGAGGGCGAACTTGAGCAGGCCCTCCCAGAGGAAGACACTTCCGCACATCAGGCGGATGAGCAGCGTGGCGCGGGGGGCTTCGGTCTCGGGGTAGAGCCAGTCGATGAGGCGGTTCATTGCGTGCTCCGGTTCGGGTTTGGCTTGGAGAACGGACGCGGCGCGAAAAGGTTCCATGAGCGGTGCAGGGAACCGTTTGAGGCCCTCGTCCGTTTGACCAGGCGTGACGCCGCGGTATGGACAACGGATGGCTGCTCCCGGCGATCGCGCGTTTGCGCAGCAGGCCATCGCCTGGGCGGACGCGCTGTTCGGGCTCGCGCGCTCGTTGTGCAAGAACGACAGCGAGGCCGAGGACCTGGTGCAGGAGACGCTGACGCGCGCGCTGCGGGGCGAGCACGGGTTCGTCGCGGGCGGGAACCTGAAGGCGTGGCTGTTTCGCATCTTGCGCAATGCGTTCTTCGACTCGCGGCGGCGGCTGCACGTGGTGCGCGAGGAGCCGGAAGAGTCGATGGAGGAGGCGGCGGCGGTGCCCGATGACGCTGCGCTCCTGCGCGGAGATCGTGAACTGACGCTCTTGCGCAACGTGGTCGCGGCGGACCTCGAAGCGGCGCTGGCGCAGCTCCCTGAGGTGTCGCGCACGACGGTGCTGCTCGACGCACAGGGGTTCACGGAGAGCGAGATCGCGGACGTGCTGGCCTGCGCGCCGGGCACGGTGAAGTCGCGGCTGGCGCGGGCGCGTGCGGCGCTGCGCGTGACGCTGGCGGAGTATCGGAGATGACGATGGAACACACCCAAGCGCGCTCGATGCTGCTCGATCGCCAGCGCGGACGGCTCGCGGCGGGGGCCGAGCGTGAGCTGAGCGAGCATCTGGTCTCGTGTGCGGAGTGCCGCGCGGAGGAGGCGGCGGAGCGCGCGCTGTCGGACGCGATCGATCGCTTGCCGCAGGCGTCGGCGCCGTTGGCCCTGAAGCGCAAGCTGGCCGCGCTGGTGCCGCCCGAGGACGCGGCGCCCGTGCTGGCCTTGGTTCCGTCGGCCTCTGCGCCGGCCAAGGCCGCTGCATCGCGCAGCGTGCCTGCGCGCAGGTTCACGCCTCGCGTGCTCGCGGGCGCGATGACGGCCGCGGCCTGCCTCGCGATCGCGACGCTGGGCGTGGTGGTGGTGAGCGCTCGGGGGACTCATCTGGATCCGGCCTTGGCGGATGGCGCGGTCGAGGACCATCTGGCCGTGCTGCGCAGCGAACATCCCCTCTCGATCGTGTCGAGCGGCATCCACGAGGTGAAGCCGTGGTTCCAGGGCAAGCTCGACTTCGCGCCGCAGGTCGGGTTCGCGGGCGACGAGGACTTCCCGCTGCAGGGCGGCGCGGTGAGCACGTTCCGGGGGCGGCCGGCGGCGCTGCTCGTGTACAAGCGGCGCGCGCACGTGATCTCGCTGTTCGTTCTGCGGGCGGGCGATCTCGCCTGGCCCGACGTCGAGCGGCTCGGCCCGGTGAGGTCCGGCAGCGCCACCGTGCGCGGATTTCATGAGATCCTGTGGAAGAGCGGCGACCTCGGCTACGCGCTGGTGAGCGACGTGGACGCGGCTGAGCTGCGCCGCTTCG
>JAFEBC010000652.1 GCA_018266095.1 Deltaproteobacteria bacterium | reverse complement strand
GGCGTTGGCGTTGGCGTTGGCGTTGGCGTTGGCGTTGGCGTTGGCGTTGGCGTTGGCGTTGGCGTTGGCGTTGGCGTTGGCGTTGGCGTTGGCGTTGGCGTTGGCGTTGGCGTTCGCGTTGGCGTTGGCGTTGGCGTTCGCGTTGGCGCCAAACGCGCCGCGGGCGCCGACCCTCTCGGATCCGCGCCCGCGCCACTTCCTCGACGTGGCGTCGCTACGCCGCCGTCGCGTCGTACTTCGACACCAGCCGCTCGAGCTCGCCGGCCATCCGCGCCAGGCTCTGCGCGGCCTCCAGGGACTTCGCCGCCCCGCCCGACGTGTCCTGGGCCACCTTCGCGACCGCGGTGATGTTCTTGGCGATCTCGTTCGTGCCCTTCGCGCCCTCGGCCACGTTCCGGCTCATCTCGTTCGTGGTCGCCGTCTGCTCCTCGACCGCCCCCGCGATCGTCGTCTGCACGCCGTTGATCTGGTTGATGATGCTCGCGATCTGCTCGATGGCCGTGACCGCCCCGCGCGTGTCGTTCTGGATGGCCTCGATCTTCGCGCTGATGTCCTCGGTCGCCTTCGCGGTCTCCTTGGCCAGCTCCTTCACCTCGTTGGCGACCACCGCGAAGCCCTTGCCGGCCTCACCGGCGCGCGCGGCCTCGATGGTGGCGTTCAGGGCGAGCAGCTTGGTCTGCTGCGCGATGGAGGTGATCACCTTGATCACCTTGCCGACCTCGCTCGAGCTCTCGCCGAGCTTGGCCACCGTCGCGTTGGTCGTCGCAGCCAGCGTCACCGCGGTGCCGGCCACGCGCGCACCTTCAGCGGCGTTGCGGGCGATCTCGCGGATGCTCGCGGACATCTCTTCGGTGCCCGTGGCCACGGTCTGCACGTTCGCGCTCACCTGCTCCGACGCGGCCGAGACCGTGTTCGCCTGCGCGCTCGTCTCCTCGGCGTTCGCGCTCATCTGCTGGCTCACGGCCGAGAGGGACTCCGACGCCGCCGCCAGGGACTGCGCGTTGCCGGCGATGGCCTTCATGTTCCCGCGCAGCTCCACCAGGAACGCCTGCAGGCCCTCGCCGAGCTGGCCGATGGCGTCGAGGCCCTTGACCGGCACCTCGCGGGTCAGGTCGCCCTGCGCCGCCGCGTTCACCACCGCCAGGATCTTCTCGACCTTGTCGGCGAGCTCCTGCGCGGCCTTGCGCTCGCGCTCCTGCTGCTCCTGGATGGCCTTGGCCTGCTTCTTCATCGCCTCGGTGGCCTGGTTGATGTAGCCGCCGCCCATGCGGAACGTGCCCGGCAGGCCGCGCGGGATCACGCGGCGATAGAACTTGCCGTCCGCCGCCATCTCCAGGGACGCCTTCACGCAGCGCACGAAGGCGTCGGTGAGGTCGAGCGTCTTGTTGAAGCCCGCGGCGATGTTGCCCACGCGCGTGCCGGGCTCGAAGCCCATCAGGCGCACCTCGAGGTTGCCCTTGCCCAGCTCGGCGACGAGGGCCTCGCAGCGCTCCGCGAAATCCCGATACTCCTCGAGCTCGTCGCGTTCCTGGCTCGAGAGGGGCTTCTTCGAGGCCTTGCGGCCGATCTCCAACACTTCAGCGCTCATGGCTTTGTCCTGGTCCTAGAATGAGAAGATGAACTCGTCGTAGGGCATGCCCTTCTCGGCGAGCACGGCCTCGAGAACCTTGGTGGAAGCGGCGATCGCGTCGGCCTTGCGGGCGTGCCCGCGCTCGGCGGCGAGCATCTGGTCGTAGATGCCCTTGATGTAGGTGACCTGCGCGCGCTCCGGGCAGCGGCGGTTCGAGTGGTAGCCGACGATCTGGCCGTTGACGCCGAAGGTGGGCGTGACGTGCGCGAGGACCCAGTAGTGGTCACCGTTCTTGCAGCGGTTCACCACGTACGCGAAGATCTCCTTGCCCGACTGGATCTGCGCCCAGAGCAGGTTGAACACGCCGCGCGGCATGTCGGGGTGGCGCACCACGCTGTGCGGCTGGCCGATCATCTCCGCCTGCGTGAAGCCGGCCACCTCGAGGAAGGCGTCGTTGGCGTAGGTGATGCGGCCGTTGAGGTCGGTCTTGGAGACCAGGAGCTCCTCGGCGTCGAAGAGGCGCTCGCGGCCGGTCGGTGCGGCGACCTCGATGAGCGGCGGCGCCTGGTGGATGGACTCGCCGGCGTCGACGCGCGTTGCCTTGGCGTGACCGTTGACGTGGCTGAGGGCGCTGCGGGGACGGGCGATGCGCGGTGCTGCGTGTGGGCTAGCCATGCTTCCTCCGGGAATCGTTGCTTTGGAACTGGACCTGGGTGGCGAGCTCTGCGTCGAGCAGGAGCAGGAGCTGGGGTTCGAGCTTGTAGACGCCCGAGATCAGCGCGCGGGCGCCCTCGGCCAGCGTCTCCGGCGGGTGCTCGAAGGAGGCCTCGTCGACCTCGACGACGTCGCCGATCTCGTCGACCAGGAGGCTCACCAGGCCCTCCTTGTGACGCACCACGACATTGGTGGGCAGCTCGTGCGCGGGGCGCGCCGAAAGACCAAGGCGCAGGCGCAGATCGAGCGCGGTGACGATGCGTCCGCGCAGGTTGATGAGGCCGCTGACGACGCCCGGACTCAAGGGAACCGGGGTCATCTCCTGGTGACGGATGACCTCTTGCACCCTGGTGACCTCGACCCCGAAGAGGAGCCCTTCCACCAGGAAGGTGCACACCTGACGCGGGTCGCTGGACGGTTCGGTCGGCATTCCTCGACGCTCCCAAAGGGGTCTATCGACCGCCTCCGGGAAACATTGAGGTCCAACAGAGGGCCCGGCCGCGCCTCAGGCCTGCTCGAGGTAGTCGCGCCGGTAGATGCGCAGGAGCGCCACGAAGAACGAGAGCGCGAGCGGCCCCAGGATGAGCCCCAACAGGCCGAAGGTGGTGACGCCGCCGAGCAGCGAGAGGAGCACGAGGCCGCCGTGCATGGCCACCTTGCCCCGCATCACCAGCGGCTTGACCACGTTGTCGGAGGCGCCCACCACCACGAGGCAATAGAGGGCCAGCACGATCGCCGACTTGGTGCGGCCGTTGACCACCAGCACGGCGCAGGCGGGCACCCACACGAGCAGCGTGCCCACCGCGGGGATGAACGAGCACACGAGCGTGGCCACGCCGAGGAAGAACGCGTGCGGCACGCCCGCGACGAAGTAGCCGATGGTGGCGAGCGTGCCCTGCACGAAGGCGGTCACGGTGCTGCCCAGCACGGCCGCGCCGGTGACGTTGGCGAACTCGGTGAAGAGCTCGTTGGTCTGCGCGCGTGGGAGCGGCGAGATGGCCTTGAGGTAGCGCACCGCGCCCTTGCCGTCGATGAGCATCACGTAGAGCGCGGCGAGCATGATGAGCGTACCCGCGGCGAACCCGGCGGAGGCGCCCAGCACTTCCTTGGAGAGCGCCTGCGCGCGGTCCAGGCCCTCGTCGAGGTAGTCCTTGAGCGTCTCGGGGGAGATGTGCAGCGTGGCGAGGACCTTCTCCACGAAGGCCATCGCCGGAGGGGGGAGCTTGGTCCAGTCGAGATCGCTGACCGAGCTCACGCCCAGCGAGCTGCGCACCCAGGCCACGCCGACTGAGACCTCCTGCGCGATGAAGGTCATCACCGAGGCGACGGGCACCGCCAGCGCCAGGAAGAGGGCCAGCGTGACCAGCGCGGCTGAGAGCGCGGCGCGGCCCTTGAGCCTGGCCTCCAGCTTGCGGTGCAGCGGGTGCAGCACGGCGGCCATCACCACGGCCATGAAGAGGGGCGTGCGGAAGGGCCACACCACGTAGAGCGCGAGCGAGGCGGCGGCGAGCACCAGCACCACGAGCGCGCGGTGGGCGCCGGGCGAGACCGAGGGGCCGAACGAGGCGAGGCCCTTGGGCAGGGGCTGGAGCTCGCTCGACGAATCGGTGGGCAGGTGCGGGGGCGCGGGCGGCTGGTCGGGCATCGGACAGATCGATTCCCACACTGTCGGGGTGTTGGGAAGCCGCCTGGCGCCGCCGCAGGGGGCCATGTCCGGATCGCGGGCCCGATTGCGTTCCTCCGGACCGAGCGGACGGATCTGCGCGCGCCTTCCATCCGGGCCGGCCCGCAGCAGCCGCCGCCGGGGAGGAAGCATGTCGCGCATCATCCGAGGGGCAATGTTGTCTTGCTTGTGTAGCGCCTTCATCGCCAGCGCCGCAGAGGCGCAGACCAACATCTGCGCGAGCAACACCGACGGGCGCACCAGCGCTTGCGGGCTCGCCGAGGGCGGCTGTCACGCGTGGACGTACGGGTTCGACCCGCCACCGTGGGTGGCCATCGGCGATCCCGCGTCGCCCTGCTGCTACGACCCGACCAAGGCCACCTGCACCTTGGGCGAGGTGAAGGACACGGGCGCCAAGGGCTACCTGATGTGCCCGACACAGCACCCGTACACGACCGACAAGCTCTGGCCCTGCGGCCTGAGCTGCCTCGCCGGCCCCATCAAGGACATGAGCGAGTGCACCTACGACACGGCCGACTGCTCGCTCTACGGCTACTCCAACCTCTGCGGCCTGCAGCCCTACTGCGCCAACTCCTGCACGCAGACGTGCGAGCAGCAGGGCAAGCTGGACTGCAACGGGCACTGCTATGACCCGCAGACGCAGCGCTGCGTGAGCGGCACCACGGTGTGCTCGGCGTCGCAGGACAGCGTGTGCAACGGCAAGTGCTACGCGTCGGCCACCCAGCACTGCGTGAGCGGCAAGGTCTGCAGCACCTCGCAGGACACGCTCTGCAACGGCGCGTGCATGAACTCGCGCACGCAGCACTGCCTCTCCGGCACCATCTGCCCGCTGGGCGACAACGCGGTGTGCGGCGGCGTGTGCATCAACACCGCGGCCAACAAGTGCATCAGCGGCGAGGTGTGCGATCTGGCCGACGACGGCGTGTGCGGCGGCGCCTGCTTCGACGCGGCGGTCAACTCCTGCCCGGACGGCGATCACCTCTGCGGGCCGCGCCAGGACTCGTTCGACAAGTGCACGGGCTGCTTCATCTCGGGCCGCAAGGCGTTCGGCGCCTCGTGCTTCCAGGACGCGGAGTGCCAGAAGGGCAAGTGCTCGGGCTTCTCGAACCCGTACTGCAGCGCGGGAACCTGCCAGTGCGCGGTCGACGGCGACTGCGCGAGCGGGCAGTTCTGCTACACGGGCGTGGCCACCGTCGGCACCAACGAGTGCAAGGACAAGCACCCGAACGGCGACGCGTGCGACGCCGATCACCAGTGCGCGTCCGGCCGCTGCAACTGGTTCACCTGCCAGGCGTGCACCAAGGACTCGCAGTGCTCGGGCGGCACCACCTGCCACAGCGGGGTGTGCCGCTAGGCGCCGCGGGTCACACGCGCGCGCTCTTCGTGTATGGACGGTCCGTGGACACGAGCGAACGGACCGTCCGCGGGGCGCCCGCGATCGAGGGCGCAGGGGCGCGCTGGCTGCGTCGCTGCGTGAGCTTTCCGTTGCTCGTGCTGGTGTGGGGCGGGTGGCTCGCGCTGTTGCCGGTCACCCTGCCCTTGGCGGCCGCGATCGACGTGCTCCGCCGATCGCGGCTCGCGCGGGCGCGGCTGGTGCTGCTCTTCGCGGTCTTCTTCTGCACCGAGGTGTTCGCGCTGGCGGCGGCGCTGTGGCTCTGGCTGCGCTTCCTGGGCCGGACGCGGCCGCACGATCTGCCGGCGCGCCGCGCGCACGCGAACCTGCAGCGCGGCTGGGTGCGCTTCCAGTGGCACACCTTCGCGCGGCTCTTCGGCATCTCGGTGTCGGTCGAGGGGCAAGAGGCGCTCGCGCAGGGTCCGGCGCTCCTGCTCTCGCGGCACGCCTCGACCGGCGACACGCTCCTGCCGCACCTGCTCTCGCCCGACGACGCGAGCCTGCGCATGGTGCTCAAGCGCGAGCTCTTGTGGGACCCGAGCATCGACGTGGTGGGCCAGCGGCTCGTGAACGCGTTCGTGAAGCGCGGCGGCGACACCGCGGGCGACCTCGCGCGGGTGCAGGCGCTGGGGCATGGCCTGGAGCGCGACCTCATCGTGGTGTTCCCCGAGGGCACGCGCTTTTCCGCGCAGCGCAAGACGAGGCTCGTGGACAAGCTCACGCGCGCGGGCGACGCGGAGGGCCTCGCGCGGCTGCAGCAGTTCACCGAGGTGCTCCCGCCGCGGGCCGGGGGCGTCCTGGAGCTGCTCGACGCCGCGCCCGGGATCGACGTGGTCTTCTGCGCGCACCGGGGCCTGGAG
>JAFEBC010000651.1 GCA_018266095.1 Deltaproteobacteria bacterium | reverse complement strand
GACTCGATGGACTCGCCGACGCCGCGAGCGACGGGGAGCGGCGGCTGCGCGAGCCCGATCTGTTCGCGACGCTCGACGCTCGCGGCGCCCCACCTCCCGACCCCGCGGTCTGGCACAAGGCCCGGCGCGATCTGGGCCAGGCGCAGATCGGCACGCTGCACTCGCTCTGCGCGCAGCTCTTGCGGCGGCACGCGGCGTCGGCGGGGCTCGATCCGGCCTTCGACCTCCTCGACGAGCTGGAGTCGCGCGCGCTCCTGCGGGAGTCCTGCGAGCGCGCCGTGCTCAACGCGCTCGACGGCGACGGACCGGCCAGGGCCGCGGCCGAGCGGCTCGTGGGTGAATGGAACTATCGCGGGCAGTCGAAGTTCGTGCGCGGCCTCGCCGACGAGCTGGAGGTGCTGGCGCGGCTCCTCGCTGAGTCCGGGACCACCCCCGCGGAGCTGGTGCGCGCGGCGCCGGCCCTGGACGTCGAGGCGGCCCTCACGGCCGAGCTCGCGGCGCGGCGGCGGCTCGCGAACGCGCTGGAGGAGCTGGCGCTGGCCGTGCGCCAATCGGGCTCGAGCTCCCAGACGGCGCAGCGCTGGCTCGAGGCCGCGGGCGCCTTCGCTGGCGTTCGCGACCGGGTCCTCGCCTGCGCACCAGGCGAGCTGCGCGCGATCTGGCCGCTGCTCGAGCCGGTCGAGGCGGGCGTCTACGCCGCGCTGCACACGAAGGCGGGCGCGCTGAAGGACGCTCAGGTGGAGGCCCGCGCGGCCTTCGAACACCTCGTCGCCTGCGAGGCCGATGTGCGCGCCTCGCGCCTCGCGCCAGAGCTCACGCTGCTCTCCGATCGCGCCCTCGCGCTCCACGCGGACGAGAAGGCGCGCGCCGGTGTGCTCGAGTTCGACGACCTCACCCGCCGCGCCCGGGAGCTGCTCGCCAGCCGCCCGGAGGTCCGCGCCGCCGAGCAGGCCCGGTTCGGCGCCATCCTCGTCGACGAGTTCCAGGACACCAGCCGCGGCCAGCTCGACCTCCTCCGGCACCTCGCGGGCGCGTTCGCGGAGGGCGGCCGGCGGCTCCTGGTGGTCGGCGACTGGAAGCAGTCGATCTACGAGTTCCGCGGCGCCGACCTCTCGGGCGTCCGCGGCTTCGCGGAAGGGGCGCTCCGCTCGGGCGCCGAGGCGTTCGCGCTGCGCGATTCGCGGCGCTCGATGCCTGCGCTGGTCGACGCGTGCAACCAGCTCTTCCAGGGCGTGCTCGGCCAGGGAACCGAGCCCTTCGAGGCGCCCTTCCGCCCCGGGACCGACGATCTGGTCGCCGTCCGCCAGACGCGCGCCGACGCCCCGCGCGTCGAGCTGCTCTCGTACGAGGCCTCGGCGAGCACGCTCAAGGGTGCGCCGCTCGAGGCCGACTCGGTGGCGCGCCGCATCGCGGCCCTGCTCACCCCCGAAGCGCCCGAGCGCGTCTACGATCGCCGCGCAGACGGGACGGAGGACGCGCGGGCACCGCGCGGGGGAGACGTCGCCATCCTCCTGCGCTCGCTCACGCACATCGACGACTATCGGCGCGCGCTGCTGCGCTGGCGCATCCCGCACGTGCTCTTCAAGGGCCGCGGCTTCCACCAGACGCGAGAGGTGCTCGACCTGCGGGCCCTCCTGTCGCTCCTCTTCGACGACCGCGACGAGGCGGCCATCGCCACGGTGCTGCGCTCGCCCCTGGGGCCCCTCTCGGACGACGCGCTGGCCATCCTCGCGCTCACGCCCAAGGCCGACGAGCCGCCGCCCGAGAAGCCGCGACCGGGGCGCCTGAGGTTGCCCCGCCTGCGCGACCCGCTGGTCCTGGAGCAGCTCGCGCCCGATGACCGGGCGTGCGCCGAGCGGCTCTGGTCGCTCATCCAGCGCCTCCGCCGCGCGAGCGCGAGGCTGGGGCCGGCTGCGCTGCTCGAGGCCGCGCTGACCGAGACCGACTACGTGGCCTCGCTCGGCGGCGGGCTCTTCGGCGAGCAAGCGGCAGCGAACATCGGCAAGCTGCTCGATCTGGCGCGGGCCGTGGAGCGCAAAGGAGGAGGGGTGCGCGATCTCCTCAACCGGCTCGACCTGCTCGACGACGAGGTCGCCGGCGAGCCCGAGGCGCCGGTGACCGAGCAGACCGACCCGCACGCGGTGCGCATCCTCACCGTGCATGCCTCGAAGGGCCTCGAGTTCCCCATCGTGGTCGTCCCCGACTGTGGCGCGCCCAGCCCCAACCTCCAGAACCGGGTGCTGCTCGACCCCGATCTCGGCCTCGCGCTCAAGGTGCGCACCCTGACGGGCAAGCCCGGCTTCGGCGCCGCCGGCGGGCGCGTCGATCAGCGCCGCAAGGCCCGGGAGCAGGCCGAGTCACGGCGCCTGCTGTACGTCGCTGCCACGCGCGCACGCGACCTGCTCGTGCTCTCGGGGCTGCCCGCCCGGCAGCCGTGCTGGCGCACCTGGCTCGATGCGCACCTGCCGCAGGATCCCGCGCTCGTGCGGCGCATCGCGTGCGACGACCTCCCGCGGCTGCAATCCCAGTCGCGGCGGGCGCCCATCGAGACCATCGAGGAGCTGGAGGCGCTCGAGAGTCCCCCCGCGCAGGCCCGCCCGCCTCCGGGCGTGT
>JAFEBC010000650.1 GCA_018266095.1 Deltaproteobacteria bacterium | reverse complement strand
CGGCCGGGCGTGACCAGCACCATCATCGGCGCGCGCACGCTGGAGCAGCTCGAGCAGAACCTGGGGGCGCTCGCGGTGAAGCTCACCGCGGAGCAGGCGGCGAAGCTGACGGCGCTGTCGGCGCCCAAGCTGAACTTCCCGGCGGCGATGGTGGCCAACGGCGGCACCTTCATGTACGGCGGCCTGACCGTGAACGGCGACAGCGCGAAGGGCTCGCCGTGGGTGCCCAAGGCGGACAGCAAGATCTGGTGAGGCCGCGCGAGGACGTCAGGCCGGCCTCGCCCGCTACGTGAGGTCGACGCGCCGCCCGCTGCGCGCCGCGAGGTAGATGGCGTCGATGATCTTCAAGTCCCTCAGCCCCTCCTCGCCGTCGATGGGCACCTCGGGCTGCTTGCCGTGCAGGATCACGTCGGCCATCGCGTCGAGCTGAACCGTCTGGTGCGTCACGTGCTCGCGCGTCAGCGGGCCCACCTGCGTGTGGCCGGCGATGGGCCCGTAGCTCATCGCGGGCTGCAGCTCGGCGTACCCGCGCGTGCCGTCGAGGAAGAAGCGATCGAGGTGGTCCATGTTGTGCGTCGACAGGCACGAGGCCACCGCGCCGCTGGGGAACCCGAGCTGGAAGTTGATGGTCTCGTCGAGCCCGGGCCCGAAGCGGCCGGGGTCCATCTTGGTCTCCTCCGCCGTCACCCAGCGCGGCTCCTCGCCGATCAGGTAGCGCGCGCCGTTGATGGCGTAGATGCCCACGTCCAGGAGCGCCCCGCCGCCCGCGAGCGCCCGGTTGCGCCGCCAGTCCGTGGGCGGGGCCGCGAGCCGATAGCCGCACTGGCCCTGGAAGAAGAGCATGCGGCCGAAGTCGCCCGCCTTGCGCATGCGGATGACCTCGAGCGTGTTGGCCTCGAGGTGCAGGCGGTAGCCCACGAGGAGCTGCACCTGGGCCGCGCGGCAGGCGTCGATCATCTCCTGGCCCTCGGCAGCGGTCACCGCCATCGGCTTCTCGCAGAGGACGTGCTTGCCGGCCTTGGCCACGCGCAGCGCCTGGTCCTTGTGCAGGCCGTTGGGCGTGAGGATGTAGACCGCGTCGATCTCGGGGTTGTCGCGGACAGCGTCGAAGGTCTCGTAGCTGTAGCGGCTCGACTCGGGGACGCCGTACTTCGCGCCCCACGAGGCGAGCTTTGCGGGCGTTCCGCTGATGAGCCCGGTGATGCGCGCGCGGGTGCACGCTTGCATCGCGTCGGCCACGCGCTCCGCATAGCGCCCCAGGCCGAGGAGCGCCACACGCAGCACGGGGCCGCGCGAGGCCGTCCGGCACGCGTCGAGCGTCGAGAGCAGGGGGAGCGCGAGCGCCGAGCTAGCGAGCTGCTTGAGCAGGTCTCGTCGGGTCGTCATGAGCCCGGCGAGCGTACCCCAGCGGACCTATTCGGCGTAGTGGCCCGACACCGTGAGCGCCGAGGTCACCGTGCCGCCGTACGGGATCTGCGCGACGAAGATGAGCGTCTGGCCCGCGTCGAGGATGAGGTGGATGGGCTGGCTCGCGATGAGCCGCAGGCGCTGGTCGTAGTCGACGCCGACATCGTCCGGATAGAGCCAGGCCTGCGTGAGCGGGATCTCGTGCAGCGCCAGCGTCTTGCGGCCCGGCTCCTGGATCTCCACCGCGAAGTTCGGGGTCTCGTACTGGCTGCCGATCGAGCGGCCCGAGATGTGGTCGATGACCATCTTGCGCGTCGCGGTGATCATGGCCACGCGCTGCTGCAGGATTCCCGTGGAGGTCTGGTCGAAGTTGAGCTGCGCCGTGAGGTGGAACGGCTCGTTCGAGTGCGCCAGCGCCGTCTGGACCGGCTTGTCGGCGGAGTTCACCACCAGGACGTCGTGGAGCGCGTCGGCGGCGGCCGGGGCGGCGTGGATCAGGGCGAGCGCGAAGCCGGCGACCAGGACAGAGGCGGCGAGCGCGGGGATGCGGAGCGGGGGCATGGGATCTCCAGAGAGGGTGCGGGGTGTGCCCCTGTAGAGATTCGGGCCCGCGAGGATGTGACACGGGAGCTCCCTCCCGCCATCGCGCGCATGAGCTGCCCGGTCGAGGCCCGAAGCGCAGGAGGTGCGGCGCACAACCCCGCGAATTTTCAAGGCCCTTTCCACCAGGTGTCGGCGGAATGACAATTGCTTGAGAATCCAATGGACCAGGCCTCCTTGGGGGCCGAGGGTCTTGGGAGGCTGCTCCTTGCCACAACTGAGCCCCACGCTGGCCACCGCCCTGGAGACCACGGTCTGGACGTGGCTTCACCGCCTGTCGGAGGCCACCACCCGCCGCTGGGCGGCCTTCGCCTTCGCGGCCCTGGTGTGCATCATCGCCATCGCCCTGCCGCAGGTCCTCGGCATCGCGCACCTCGCGCAGTTCCGCTTCTTCTATCCGGCGGTGCTCATCGCGGCCTACGTCTCGGGGCGCGCCGGCGGGCTCGCTGCGACCACCTTCTCCGCCATCTGGCTGACCGCGGGCCTGTTCTGGAACGGCGCGCGCCCGGGCATGGGCGATCTGGTGAGCCTCGCCATCTTCACCGGCACCGCGCTGCTCATCTCGGTCGCCACCACCGACGTCGGCCGGCGCGAGGCGTCCCGGCGCACGCAGGTCTTCATCGAGAACACGCCAGCGGCGGTGGCCATGCTCGATCGCGATCTGCGCTACCTGGGCGCGAGCCGCCGCTTCATCGCCGATTTCCGGCTGCCCTTCAGCAACCTGGAGGGGAGGCACCACTACGAGGTGTTCCCCGAGATCCCCGAGCGATGGCGGGAGGCCTGCCGGCGCTGCCTCGAGGTGGGCACGCCCGGCGGCGCGGAGGAGCCCTTCCCGCGCGCGGACGGATCCATCGACTTCATCCGCTGGGAGGTCCGCCCCTGGTTCACCACCGCGCGCAAGATCGGGGGCCTCTTGCTCTTCACCGAGCTCGTCACCGAGCGCAGGCGCGAGTCCGATCGGATGGTGGCCGACAAGG
>JAFEBC010000064.1 GCA_018266095.1 Deltaproteobacteria bacterium | reverse complement strand
GTGAGCGCCAAGGAGCAGCTCACGGGCGTGTCGCAGAGCATCACGGTGAAGCCGTCGCACGGCCTCTCGGACGAGGAGGTCGAGCGCATGCTGCTCGCCTCGTTCGACCACGCCGAGGCCGACATCGAGACGCGGCTCCTCATCGACAACCGCGTCGAGGCGTCGCGCATCCTCAAGGCCGCCGAGAAGCAATTGTCCGAAAACGGCGACTTGCTCAGCGACGACGAGCGTCACGTCATCGATCGCGCCATGAGCGCGCTGCGCGTGTCCGCGGACGGCAAGGACCACCACGCCATCAAGGACGCCATCGACCGGCTCGACCACCAGAGCAAGGACTTCGCCCAGCGCATCATGGACCGAGGCATCGAGCGCGCGCTGCGCGGCCACAAGGCCGACGAGTTCGAGGGAGCCATCGGCGCGCACGCGAAGAAGGCGCTCGGCGTCGAGAGCTGAGAGAGACATGCCCAAGATCACCATCTACAACCCGCGCGGACAGCTCGAGGCCGAAGGCGAGGTCGAGCCCGGCGTGGACCTGCTCGAGGCCTCGGGCCGCGTCGGCGCCAAGCACGGCAGCGCGTGCGGCGGCGTCTGCTCGTGTTCGACGTGCCACATCTACATCAAGCAGGGCGCGGACTCGCTCAACGAGATGGAGGACCGCGAGAGCGACTACCTCGACCGCGGCTTCGACGTGCGCCCGAGCAGCCGCTTGGGCTGCCAGTGCATTCTCGGGACGCAAGACATCGTGTACCAGATCAGCGAAGAGTCCGAGCGCACCTGGTACGACGAGCACCCGAAGGAACGCCACGAAGCGGAGGCGGCTGGCCTCTGGCCACCGAAGAAGTGATGGCGAAGGCCAAGGCGACGAAGGCGAAGCCCGCAGCGAAGGCCAGGCAGGCGGAGAAGCGCACGGCGGGAGCCAAATCCGCGGCGAAGCGCACGGCGGGAGCCAAGTCCGCGGCGAAGCGCACGGCGGGAGCCAAGTCCGCGGCGCGCGCCAAGTCGTCGAAGGCGCCCAAAGCCAAGACCATCGCGGGCGCGCCCGAGATCGCCCGCAAGCGCCCGAACCCGTGGGCTGAGCAGATCGCCGCCGCGCGCGAGGCCACGCGCAAGGCCAAGGGCCCGATGAAGGAGGCCTTCGACTTCCTCTGCGCCTACAGCCAGGCGAAGCCGTTCGCCACGAAGGACCATCCGTGGGGGCACACGGTCTACAAGGGGAAGAACAAGAAGATCTTCGCCTTCTTCGGCTGCTCGGACGACGAGCTCACGCTGACGGTCAAGCTCCCGCAGAGCGGCGACGCGGTGCTGACCCTGTTCAAGTTCGCCACGCCGACCGGCTACGGCATGGGCAAGCACGGCTGGGTCACGGCCACGTTCCACACCCAGGACAGCGTGCCGACGCCGGTGCTCAAGGAGTGGATCGACGAGAGCTACGTGGCCGTGGGGCCGAAGCGGTAGCTCGCGTGGCTTACGGCCCTCTCTGGGGACTGGCCTAGATGGGCCCCACGAGCAGCGCCTCGATGGTCTCGCCCGGCTCGATCTTCCCCGTGCCCGGCTCGATGCGCGCCACCGCGTTCACGGCCGCCCACGAGGCGATCTGCATCGAGCCCTGCTGCACGAGCGGCGTGAACACGAGCTTGCCGTCCTCGACGCTCACGCGGCCGCGCGGGAAGAACACGAGGCCCGGCACGCGCGAGAGTGGACTTGAGGCCAGCACGCACTTCGCCAGCGTGCGCTCGGGCTTGGGGTCGCCCTGGAGGAGCCGCAGGAACACGCGGGCCAAGAGCTCGAAGCCCAGCATCGACGCGGCCGGATTTCCGGGCAGACCGAGGTAGACGCGCGGCAGTCCGCGCGCGGTGTGGCCCGCGGTGCCGAACAAGATGGGCTTGCCGGGCCGGATGGCCACCGAGTGGAACAGGAGCTTGCCGCCCAGGTGCTCGAGCGCGGCCTGCGCGTGATCGTGGTCGCCCACCGAGGCGCCGCCCGTGGTGATGAGCAGGTCGGCCTCGACGCTCGCGAGGGAGGCGGCGATGCCTTGCGGCTCGTCGCCCTCGATGCCCAAGAGGATCGGCTCCGCGCCGCACTCGCGCACGAGCTGGGCCAGCGCGAGCGAGTTCGTCTCCACGATCTGCCCCGGCTTGGGCTCGGTGCCGGTCGGGACGAGCTCGTCGCCCGTGGACAACAGCGCCACCCGCGGCCGCCTGCGCACCTGCACCGAGGCCTGGAGCGAGCCCACCAGGGCCAGCTCGGCCGGACCCAAGCGCGCACCGGCCGGCAGCACCTCGGCGCCCGCCTGCACCTCTTCGCCGCGGCGGCGGATGTGCTGGCCGGGCCTGGTGGACTCCGGGATCGTCAGGGCATCGCCCTCGCGCTGCACGTGCTCCTGCATCACCACCGCGTCGGCGCCCTCGGGAACGGGTGCGCCCGTGAAGATGCGCGCGCTCTCGCCCGGACCCAGCGGCCGGGGGCTCGGGCCATCGCCTGCCTTCACCGCGAACATCACTCGGGAAATCCGGTCCGCGGCGCGCACGGCGAAGCCGTCCATCATCGACACATCGAAGGCCGGCAGGTCGCGCGACGAGCGCACCCCCTCGGCCAGGATCCGGCCCGCGGCCTCGGACAGAGGCACGGTCTCGATGGGCAAGGGAGCGGCGTGCGCGCGCACGAGGGCCAGCGCGTCGGCGAGCGAGGTCAGCGGGCCATGCGACTTCATCGGAGGCATCGGGTGAGAACCATAGCGGAGGTCTCAGACGATTTCTGCCAAAGGTGTCAGACGATTTCTGCGGACGCCCTTCGGCCTCCAGAAACGAAAAAGCCCCGGTTTCCCGGGGCTTCCTCGTCCACCAACCGGCGCCAACTGCGCGCTCAGGGATCGGTCGACGGCGGCGTCATGGTGCCGAAGAGAGGACTCGAACCTCCACGGGGTTGCCCCCACTAGACCCTGAATCTAGCGTGTCTGCCAATTCCACCACTTCGGCATAACGCCTTGACGAGCCCGCGCGGTGTATCGCCCGCGGAGCGCCTGTGTCAACGACCTTTTGCGACGATTGTGACGTGTCGCGTCCGCGGTCGGCCCCCTTGCGCGAACCGCGGCGATCGGCGGATACCCACGCCCCGCAAGGATGTGCGATCGACACGCGCCGCGCGGGGACCATGGGGAAGGTGTGCCCGGAGGGTCCGAGCGCGCGGCGTGTTCGAAGGGTGTCAGAGGATGAAGACGATGATGAGCCAGGCCAAGGTCGCCCTCGTGATGTCGCTCGTGTGGGCGGCTGCGCCCGTGCAGGCGGCGCCCCCGGCGAAGACCACCGCGGTGGCCCCGGTGCCGTTCCTGGCCCTGCCGGGCGCGAGCGACGAGCTCGCGGCCAAGGTGTCGCTCGCGGTCATCAGCGAGCTCAAGAGCCGCAATGAGCTCAAGGTCATCGAGCTCCCCGACGACAAGGGCGACCCGAAGGCGGCCGCCGACAAGCTCAAGGCCGACGCGCAGAAAGCGTCTGAGACCTCCCGGACGAACATCGGCAAGGCCGCGGAATTGTTCAAGAAGGGCAGCCACGCCAAGGCGGCGGCGGCGCTGGACAAGGCCGTGAAGGCGATGCTGGCCAACCCGCTGACGGTCGACGAGGCGGGCGGCAAGCTGCTCGCGGACGCCACGCTGCAGCTCGCGGTCGCGCGCGTCATCACGGGTGACGAGGACGGGGCCGATCTGGCGCTGACCATGCATGTGCGCTGGGCACCCGAGCTGCCCCTGGACGCCGCGAACTATCCGCCTGCGTTCGTGCGCGCGTTCGAGGCCGCCAGGGGCCGGCTCCTCGGCTCGCCGCGGGCGACGATCAAGGTGCTCGCGCCCCCGGGCGTGGGCGAGACGCGGGTGCTCTTCGACGGCCGTCCGCTGCGGGCCGCGCCTGTGCAGCTCACCGATGTGCTGCCCGGCGTGCACGTGGTGCGCGTCGAGCGCGGCGCGGAGGCGTGGGCCGAGGCCGTCGATGCGCAGCCGGGCGCGGACGCGGTGCTGGTGCCGAGGTTCCTGCCGCCGCCAGGGCCGTCCATGCCGCTCGCGACCGCGATCGGGCGTGGCGAGATCGACAAGGCCGCCGCGAAGGTCGCCGGCAAGCTGATGAAGCAGGCGGGCGCGCAGGCGGTGCTCCTGGGCGCGGTCTCCAAGGAGGGAGATGGCTTCACGGTGCGTCCGGTGCTCGTGCTCGAGAAGCGCGACAAGGTGCTCGCGCTGGCGCCGATCGCGGTCGACGCGGAGCTCTTGAGCGCGTCGCTGTCCGTGCTGCGCCTCGTGGACGAGATCGTGGCCAAGCTGAACACGCCGCCCGCCGAGAGCCCGCTGCCGGTGCTCTTGGGTTCGGCCGTCGCCACCGAGGAGCTGGCCCAGGTGCCGACCGCGCCGCAGCCGCCCGAGGGTGTGGCGCAGGCTCCTCAGCAAGCTTCGACTGGGCCCCAGGTCTCGCAGGCCGCGCCCATCGCGGGCTCGCTGGATGCCGCGGTGGCCGCAGCGGTGAAGGCCGACGCGGGCACGGCGACGCAGGAGCCCTCGCAGACGCAGGCCCAGCCGCCGGTGGCCGCGCAGGAGCCGCAGGACACGGGCGCGGGCCGTCGCGTGGCCCTGCCGGGCCAGAAGCCGCCGCCGATCGCGGCGCAGCCCAAGCCGGAAGCCAAGCCGGAAGCGATGCCGGAAGCCAAGGCGGAAGCGAAGCCGGAGCCCAAGGTCGAGCAGCCAGAGCAGCGGGCCGCCATCGTCCCCAAGGCGCCCGAGGAGCAGGTCGTCGCGCAGGCGAACAAGCCGGCCGCGCCGCCCCCTGCGCCGGGCCGGAACCTGGTCATCCCGCGCCAGGCCACCGATCCGGACGACGAGGTCACCACCGACAAGCCGCGCCAGGCCCCGGCCGCGGCCACGCGCATCGAGGCGCTGGAGGCCAACCAGGTCGCCACCGTGCACGAGGAGCCGACGCTGCAGGCCTCCAAGAAGAACCACGCGGCGCTCTGGATCGTCGCGGGCGTGCTGGTGGCGGGCGGCCTGGGGGTGGGCGGCTACTTCCTCTATGAGAACAGCCGCACGGCGCAGTCGGCCACGGTCACCGCGACGTGGAGCCACTGATGCCCTCGCTCCGCTCCACCGGGCTCGGCCTGCCCCTGCTGACCTGCGCGCTCCTGGCCGCCTCGTGCAGCGCGCCCGTGGTGGCCATCGACGTCACCATCGTCACCAAGGCCTGCGCCGGCGCGACCAACAACGGCGCCGATCTCGGCCACGATCCGTCCGTGGGCGTGGACACGCTGCGCCTCACGCTCAGCGGTGACGGGCTCTCCACGCAGACGGTCACCGCGCCCTTCGGCGACGGCACGCTCACGGTGCCGAACGTGCCGCTGGGCACGAACCGCCGCGTGGTGGTCGAGGCCCTCAAGAACACCCTGGTGCGCGCGCGCGCCGACTCCGGCCTCTTCGACGCGCTCGACGGCAGCACGGTGCAGCTCTCGCTCTTCCTGCGCGTCATCGATTCGTTCACCTTCACCACCGGCGTCGACACGACCACGTGCAGCAAGATGGTCTACCCGCGCGCCGGGCACGCCATGACGCTCTTGGGCGATGGCCGCGTGCTCATCACGGGCGGCTACACCATCCAGAACGACGGCCTGCACTACCTGAACCAGGCCGAGGTCTACGATCCCAAGACGGGCCTCTTCTCGGCGCAGGTGGCGTCACCCAGCTTCCGTCGCGGCGGGCACGCGGCGCTCGCGGTCCAGTTGGGCGCGGCGGGCACGGGCGTCATCATCGCGGGAGGAGAGGGCCCGAGCGATCCGGTGAGCGGCAGCGGCAACACCGTGGCCATCAAGCCGCTCGAGCTGTTCAACACCAACGTCTGGCAGCAGATCACGCCCCCGGGCACGAGCCCGACGCGCACGCACCAGTCTGCGGCGGTGGACCTGCGCAAGGGCTTCGTGGTCATCGCCGGCGGACTCTCCGGACCGGACGTGCCGGGGGCGGTGGCGCTCGATGGCGTGAGTTGGTTCGACCCGCAGCAGACCATCGTGAAGGACTCGTCGCAGCCGCTGGCGGCGCCGCTCGCGGACGCGGTGGCGGTCGCGCGCGCGAACAAGCCGGTCTCGGGCAGCGCGCGTGGCGGCGTGGTCCTCGTCGGTGGGCGCGACGCGAACGGCGCGGCCTCGGCGCAGGTGTCGGGCGTGGTGTTCAACGATGCTCAGAACCAGTACATCCCTGACGCGACGTGGGAGGCTCCGGCGCTGAATCACCTGCCGTCGCCGCGCGTGCGCCACGTCGGTGCACGAACCAAGTCGGACAGCGTCGTCATCGCGGGCGGCGCCAGCACGGTCTCGTCGACGGACCCGTACGCGAACACGGTCAGCCTCATCACCGTCCTCGAGCCGGACGCCCTGCAGCCGTACATCGAGGACACAACCGCGAGGCTCTCGCAGGCGCGCGCGGACTCGTGCGGCGTGGCCCTCAACGACGGCACGTTCCTGGTGGCCGGCGGCGCGACCAAGCTCTCCGGCGTGAACACCACCGTGAGCGCGACCGATCTCATCTCGCCCGACGGCCGCGACACCACGGTGCGCCTGCCGCGCGGCCCGAACAGCGCCATGGACGGCGGCCTGCAGATGCCGCGTCACCGCGCGGCGTGCGTGCGGCTCCTCGACGGCTCGGTGCTGATCACCGGCGGCCTGCAGTACGGCGCCGCGGGCGCGATCCCGGCCACGCTGGATTCGGCCGAGATCTTCATGCCGGCGCAGTAGCCGGCGCGCGCGCAGCCTGCGTCAGACGAGCCGGCCCAACGGAAGCAGCGGCTCCACCGCGTGCAGCCCGATCTGCCGGTGGAAGTGCGCGAGCGCATGCTCGAAGGCGCCGAAGACCACCTCACGGTTCGCGCCCGACTCGAGCCCGCGCTGGATCGACTCGCCCATGGCGAAGTCCTCGTCGGTGGCGCCGTAGAGGATGGCGTTGTTCTTGTCCCAGTACGCGCGCGCCTTGTCGGTCTGCGGCGCCTCCGGCACCAGCGTGTACGCGCTCATGCGGCAGCGCGCCGGTCCGTCGGGCCACATGTGCAGGACGGCCGTGTGATCGGGCTCGACCAGCACCAGCGTGTTCGGGAAGAGATGGAACAGCACGTTCGCGTGGCGCCGCAGCGACCACTGCTCGGCGGGCTGCGCGGCGAGCTCGCGGATGGAGCGCTTGGGGAAGACGTTGCGCAGGTGCGCCCCCACCGGATCGACCAGCGCCACGTTGTCGAAGAAGATCCCGTAGATCGAATCCTTGTGCGTCGTGCGCAG
>JAFEBC010000649.1 GCA_018266095.1 Deltaproteobacteria bacterium | reverse complement strand
GATCTGCTCGAACAGGTGCGGCTGCCGCGCGCCGATCTCGACCAGCACGCCCAGGATCGGCGCGATGCCGAGACCGCCCAGGAAGCTCTCCAGCACCTTCCCTGACGCGCCCAGCATGGGAACCAAGGCCAAGGTGCGCTCCGGATGCAGCCGCGCCGCCTCGAAGAGCACCTGGCAGCCCATCGAGTGGCCCACCAGCACGGCCTGCTCGAGGCCGAGGTGATCGCACACGTCCCAGAGGTCGCGCGCGCACTGCACGAGCGTCAGCTCTTCCGGATGCGCCGGGACGGGGCTCTTGCCGTGCGCGCGGTAGTCCCAGACCACCACGGCCCGCGAGGGCGCGAAGTGCGCGACGAGGTGGTCCCAGAAGAACGTGGAGACGCCGATGCCGTTCGCGCAGACGATGGGCGGCAGCTTGGACCCGAGGTCGCCCTCGACGCGATAGCTGACGAGCTCGCCGTCGCGCGTGTGGGCCATCCCGATTTGAATTGGTACGCCCATCGCTCCTGGGTCCTCCGCGGCGGTCCCCGACGCCTGCTCCGGACAGAGCAGCGTCGCCGAATACCGGCGACTGGCTGCTACTCAATCTTCCTGAACTCGACGCGCCGGTTGGCGGCCTTGCCCGCCTTGGTGGCGTTGGAGGCGATGGGCCGGGTGGGCCCGTAACCCTGCGCCGTCAGTTGGGAATCCGGCACACCCTGCGCCACCAGGAAGAGCTTCACGGCGTCGGCACGCGCCTGCGAGAGCTTGGTGTTGGTCTCGAGCGAGCCGGTGTTGTCGGTGTGGCCCTCGATGCGGAACTTCACCGCGGGCGCGTCCTTCAACGCCTGCGCCACCTGCCGCAGCATGTTGAAGCTCGGCGACAGGATGGTGCTCTTGCCGTTGGCGAAGCGGATCTGCTGCTTGAGCTCGATGCGGTCGGCGCGCACGATGATGAGCGTCTGGCGGCGCGGGCAGCCCGCGTTCTCCTTCGGGCCCGGCTCGTCAGGGCACTTGTCGTCCTTGTCGGGGACGCCGTCGCCGTCCTTGTCGGCCCACGGGCAGCCCGCGTTCTCGGCCGGGCCGGGCACGTTCGGGCACGCGTCCTTGCGGTCGATGAGGCCGTCGCCGTCGGTGTCCCTGTCGGGGCAGCCCTGGTTCTCCTTCGGGCCCGGCTCGTTCGGGCACTTGTCTTCCTTGTCGGGGATGCCGTCGCCGTCGGAGTCGAGCGGGCAGCCGAAGTTCTCCTTCGGGCCGGGCTTGTCGGGGCAGCGATCGATGTCGTCGGGCACGCCGTCGCCGTCGCGATCGACCGCGAGCGGGCAGCCGTGGTTCTCCTTCACGCCCGGCACCTCGGGGCACAGGTCGTCGATGTCGGGCACGCCGTCGCCGTCGGTGTCCTTCAGGGCCACCTTCGGCTGCACCGGCTTCTGCTCGGGGGCCTTCTCGCGGATGAGGACCTGGACCGGCCCGCAGTCCTTCGAGGCGGCGAGGGCCGTCTTGGCCGAGGACTGCGCGAGCTTCAGGTGCTCATCGGCGCGGAAGGCGTCGCCGGCCTCGAGCTCGATGTTGGCGAAGTCGAGGTTCGCCTCCGCGACGGCGAGATCCTTGGGCGCGCACTGCAGCGCGTTCTGCTTGCGGGCCTGCGCCAGATCCTCTTCGACCACACGGGCGCGCTCGCGAAGCTGGGGCCCGGTGACGCAGCCCAGGCCAGCGAGGAGGACCGCGACCAGCGCGAAGCGAGCCTGTGAGCCGGCACGAGCGGACGCGTCGACGCTCCCTGCCACACCGGACGAGCGCGCGATCACGGCGCCTCCGGGTTGATCGGCTGCTTGTTCGAGGCCGGCGGCGGCGGGAGCGGCGCGTTGCCTTGCGGGGCCGGCTTGATCACCTGGCGCGGCGGCTCGGCGGGCTTGGGCGTGGCGGGCGGCGGGCTCGCGGGAGCCGCGGTGGCCGGGGCCGGGCCCGTGGCATCGACCGGACGCGCGGTGGCGCTGGGCGCGATGGGCACCGCGCCCGTGCGCGCTTGGGCGGCCTTCAACGACGCGCTCTCGGCGAAGCCCTGCGCCTTCTTGGCGAGGTCCATCGCCAGGCTGTACTTGGCGTGCCCGTCCGCCTCGCGCGCCTTCTGCAGATAGAGGTCCGCGGAGGTCGTCTCGTAGGGCGCGAGCTTCTGCCCGTCCGCCGCGTGCGCGCGCGAGACCGCGATGTCGGCGTCGGCGATGACCGCCGTGGCGCCGACGGGGCCGCAACCGCACAGGATCAGGAGGGCGAGGGCGAAAAGAGTGCGCACGTGGTTGCACTGCACGATGAGAAGCCGCGCCTGTCAAGAATGCTGAGGGACGTCGATGTAGGTCCTACTTGCCCGGCGCCTGCGCGGCGGCCCACTGCGCGGGCAGCAGCTCGAAGCGCACGTCGAGCCCGCCATCGGCCGCCGTCACCCGGCCCGTCTCGCGAAAGCCGAGCTTCAAGAGCACCTGGATCGACGCGACGTTCCCGTCGAGGACGCCCGCGATCACCCGCGGCAGGTGGAGCTGATCGAAGGCCAACGACATCAGCGCCCGGCAGAGCTCGGACGCGTAGCCCTGCCCCCAATACGGCTCGTCCAGCATGTACCCCAGCTCCATCGGCGCCCCCGGCGTGCGCTCGAAGAGGAGGCCGTTGCCCACCAGCGCCCGCGTGTCCCGCCCGCGCGCCACGAAGCTCGCGAACCCCAGCTTGGCCTGCGCCGCGAGGTGCCGCGCGAAGCCCTCGCGGATCTTCTGCTCGCTGCGTCCCGGCTCGATGTAGCGCATCACCGTGGGCTTGCGGTACACGGCGATGAGCTCGTCGAAGTCCGCGGGCGTGAGCGGCGTGAGCGAGAGGCGCGCGGTGAGGATCGGGTTCGGGAGGGTCATCGCTCAGCGCACCCCGAGCACGTTGGGCAGGTCCCACTGCACCTGGTTTGTGTCCTTGGGCAGGAAGTCGGTCTCGTAGCTCCCCATCAGGTCCGCGGTCAGGCCCGGCAGGCGCAAGGAGAGGCTCGCCTCAGGCCCGCCCTCGACGTGCATCGCGCGCACGATCTCGAGGCCGCTCGCCAGCAGGCGATCGTTCAGGTCGGCCATCTCGAAGGGCGTGCGCGTGAAGCAGAAGAGGATGCGGCCGGACTTGTCCTGGGCCACCAGCGCCTCGCTCCAGCGGCGGCCGTTCGGCTGCCACACGTTGACGCCCTTGCCGTCCTGGTCGGGGCCCTTGATGAGCCGCAGGTTCTGCACCATCGAGTTGAACTTCGCGGCGCGCGCGTCGAACCCCGGCGCGTCGCGATCGACCAGCTCCGCCGAGGGCAGGCCCTTCTCCTTGGGCTCCAGGAGCAGCACCGACTTGAAGGACGGCTTCCAGCGCGTGTTGTTCACGTGCGCGCCGTGCTGCAGGCGGCCCACGTTCGTCCGCTGGTCGGGCTCGTACATGCCCGCGTTGATGACCACGCGGAACCTCGCGTGATCGGCCCAGGCCGACGCGGGCTGCGCCGCGGTGGAGCTCGCCGAACCCTCGGAGGCCAGCGCGAGATCGATGGTGACCACGCGCGGGTCGAGGCGCACCACGTGCAGCAGGCCATCGCCCGCGGAGGGCTTGTCGGCGAGGAGGAGGGTGCCGTGTTCGATCCCCGGCGCGACCTTGGTGAGCGCGGGTGCGGCGGAGGCGGCGAGCAGGGTGGCGACCAGCGCGAGCATGGCGGGAGTTGTCTAGCACAGGGGACAGATGTGATGAGGAGGATGAGGGGTTATCCTGTCTCCATGTCCCTCCCCCGCCTCGCCCTCGCCCTCGTCCTGCCCCTGACCCTCGCCGCGCCTGCCCGCGCGAGCCAGATGACCGACGCCACGCCGGAGCAGATCGAGGCGCTCCTGGCCAAGCTCTCGCGCATGCCCATCAACGCGCGCGTCGACGTGCTCTCCAAGTTCTTCGTGGGCACGCCGTACGCCGACTTCCCGCTCGGCGAGGGCGGCTCGGGCCCGGAGCCGCAGGCGCGCTTCCGCCTGGACGCGGTCGATTGCCAGACCTTCGTGGAGACGGTGCTGGCCCTGGCGAACTCGAAGTCGATCGAGCAGGCCAAGCTCGTGCTCGACGACATCCGCTACAGCCGGCTGCCCGCGTCGTTCGCCACCCGCAACCACTTCACCGAGGCGCAGTGGCTGCCGTCCAACATCGAGAAGGGCTATCTGCGCGAGGCCGTGGGCGCCATCGACGGGCACGCGCCGGAGACCTCGCTCGTGCTCAAGCGCGCGGAGTGGTCGCAGGTCGAAGGGCTCAAGCGCTTGGAATCAGCCGAGATTCCCGAGGGGAAGTTCCCCATCAAGTACCTGCCCATCAACGACTTCAAGAAGCGCTCGAAGTCGATTGAGACCGGTTCGATCATCCT
>JAFEBC010000648.1 GCA_018266095.1 Deltaproteobacteria bacterium | reverse complement strand
TCAGCTACGAAGATCGCCCCGCGGCTGCCGTCGGCGTGAAGCTCCTCGTGACCAGCCTCGCGCGGCACTGGCCGGGCGTCGAGGTCGATCTCACGTTCCCCGGCGCGAGCTTTGAGCTGCAGGACTTCTGCGCGCGGCATCACGTGCGGCTGCGCACCGAGGCCCCCGAGCGCCGCCGCGGCTGGGATGTGAAGCCCTTCTTGCTCCTGCGCGCGCTGAACGAGGGCGCCGATCGGGCTGTCTGGCTCGACTCCGATCTCATGCTCGCCGCCGATCCGCGCCCGCTGCTCACGCCGCTGCGCGAGGCCGACCTCTTGGTGGGCGAGGACGTCTTCGGCCAGCCGCACCGGGGCGGCGATGCGCGGACGCGCTGGTGGAAGCTGCCCGTGGGTCGCGTGCTGGGGGAGACGGTGAACACCTGCGTGTTGGGCGCGACGCAGACGCACCGCGCGCTCCTGACGGCCTGGGACGACCTGCTCCTCTCCGGCACCTACGCCGCCGAGCAGGCGCGCCCGTGGGACGCGCGCAACGACCTCGTCTTCGGCGACCAGGACGTGCTCACGGCCCTGCTGGGCAGTGAGGCCTTCGCGCACGTGCCGCTCACGTGGCTGCGCCGCGGCCGCGAGCTCGTCCACTGTCACGAACCCGTCGGGTACCACCTGCACGAGCGCCTCGCGAACCTGCTCGCGTGGCGCAGGCCGACGTTCCTGCACAGCCACGGGTCCAAGCTCTGGCAGCCGAGGGAGCTCCGCTCGCTGCACCTGGAGCTGTCCTCGTACACGCTGGAGGCCACGCGCCACACGGACGAACTGCCGGAGCTCGTGCAGCTCACGCGGACCACGCGTTGGCCCGCGACGCTCTTGCGGGCCCTCCTGGGCAACCGGCCGACGCTGACCGCGCTGCCGTACGCGCTCCTGGTCGAGCTGACCAGGCAGCCGCTCCTGCGCACGTGGTGGCGCGAGCGCCGGGCTCCCTCAGCCAGCTAGCGCGGGCTGCGGCGTGGCGCGCTTCGGCCCCGTGGCGATGAGCACGACGAGGCAGGCGATCGCGAACCCGCCCAGGAGGACGAACCCGAGCGTGAAGGTGCCGACGGCCTGACGCACGCCACCCAGGAGCAGCGGAGGAAAGAAGCCGCCCAAGCCGCCGGCGGCGCCGACGAGGCCGGTGACCGCGCCGACCGACTTGGGGAACTGCTCGGGCACGAGCTTGAAGACCGCGCCGTTGCCGAGGCCGATCGCGGCGGCCATTCCCAGCGCGCCGATGCTGAAGGCGACGAGGCCGGGAATGCAGAGCAGCGCGGCCATCGCCGCGACCGCCGGGAACACAGCCAGCAGGATCGTCCGTCCGCCGATGCGGTCTGCGAGCGAACCCCCGAGGGGACGCATGGCGGTGGCCACGACCACGAAGCCCGCGGTGCGCATGCCCGCGTCCTGGGCGCTGAGCTGGAAGAGATCGGTGAGGAAGGTGGGCAGGTAGATGGCCATCGCCACGAAGCCGCCGAAGGTGAGGAAGTAGTAGAGCGACAGATGCCAGCTCTTGGGATCGGCGAGCGGCCGGAGCGTGTCGGCGAGGGAGCGCGGCGTCACCACGCGGGGCGCGTCCTTTGCGCTGGAGGAGAAGAGCACGAGCCACACGGCGCATAGGCCGCCCAGCGCCGCGAACGCCCAAGGGACGCCGACCGCGCGCGCGAGGAACGGCGCCGAGAAGGCCGCGATCGACTGGCCCGCGTTGCCTGCGCCGTAGATGCCGAGCGCCGTCCCTTGCCGGGCGGGCGGGTACCAGCCCGAGACGAAGCCCACGCCGACCGAGAAGCTCGCGAGCGCGATGCCGACCAGGAACGCGGCCGCGACCAACTGCGGGAAGCTGCGCGCCTGCGAGAGCGCGAGCACGGACAGGACCGAGGCGGCCATGGTGCCGATGAAGATGCGGCGGCCCCCGAGGCGGTCGGTGAGCATGCCGAGCGGGATGCGGCCGAGGCTGCCGAGCAGGACTGGCAGGGCGATGGCGACGCTCGCTTGCATCGGCGTCAGCGCGAGCTGTTTGCGCAGGAACGGCATCAGCGCCGAGACCGAGCCGAACACGGCGAAGCAGACCGCGAACGCGCCGGTGCCGAGGGTGAGCTGCCAGGAGTTGCCTTGCGGGGACGGGTCAACGCTTGCGGGCATGGGGCCCTCCATTCAGTTCGACTGCGCGCTCGGCGTTCCGCGCGCCGCGCTCGCCGGCGAAGACGAGGCTCGCCGAGAGCGCAAAGCAGGTGAGCGACGCCAGGAACGCGGGCCACTCGCTCTCGTGGTCGCCGGCCTTCCACGACTCCATCGCTTGCGTCAGCAGCCAGTACTGCAGGGCGCAGAGCAGCACCACGACACAGAGGCGGAACAACGAGGCGCTGACGGCGCCGGGCCGCAGGTCATGTCTGGGCGCACGCAACGGCATGGCTCACACCTCCTGCTTTGGCGCGACGAAGCCGCGCGCGACGATGCGGCCGTTCTCTTCGCTCAGCAGGACGCGGCGCAGGGGTCGCAGCCCGCGCGGTGGGCCCTCGATGCCTTCACCGCGCTCGAGCTCGAAGCGGCCCTGGTGGCAGTGACAGACGAGCGACTCGCGGGCGCCGGTGCGCTCGTAGCTGACGGGACAACCCAGGTGGGTGCAGCGCAGCTCGAAGGCGCAGAGCTGACCGTTGGCGCGGCGGATGAGCAGCGCGGGCTCGGCGCCGAGCTGGAATGGCCGCTCCGTGCCGGGCGCGATCGCGGACGACTCGCCGAGATCGACGGGCGCGGGTGGGACCTCTTCGTCCACCTTGCGCGCGCGCAGCGCCACGAGACCGGAGCCGATGGTCAGGCCCCCGCTCACCAGCAGCAGGAAGCGGGCGCAGTCGCGGCGCGTGATGTGCTCGTCGTTCTC
>JAFEBC010000647.1 GCA_018266095.1 Deltaproteobacteria bacterium | reverse complement strand
TGGGCAAGTACGAGGAGGCCGTGTCGGACTACTCGGCGGCGCACGCGGCCAACGGCGCGCTGGCCTCGCCCTTGTTCGGCCTCGCGGAGGCGTACCGCGGCCTCGGCAAGAACGACAAGGCCGTCGAGATGTACAAGGCCTTCGCCGAGAGCACGGCCGCCGACGCGCCGGCGCAGCTCAAGCAGTACGCGCTGCAGAACGCCCAGGCGCTGGCGCCGCGGTAGCAGACCTCCGATGTCTTGACCGGCGGCTTGCTTGCCGGTGTGGGTGCGTGTAAGGAGCCGTCGCGCATGAGCGATTCGAGCCAGCTCCCAGTGTCGGTCCCCCTGGCCACGTCGGCGCCCGTGCGGCTCCCCGATGTGCCGCCGGGCACGACCAACGCCGCCTCCAGCTCGGACCTCGCCGCGTCGCACGCTCCTGGCGTGGAGCTGCCCACGCACCCCGGCGTGCCGCTCTCGCCCGCGGGCATCCCCGCTGAGTCCGACGTGCGCACGCACGCCCCGGGCGCGGCCGCCAAGCCGCACCACCCGCCCGAGTGGGACGTCGCGGCGCTGGGCGAGCTGCCCTCGGGCTACGGCGATGGCCGCCTCGTGGCGCTGGTCCGCGATCCGTCCACGCTCTTCGTCTATTGGGACCTCTCGCAGCACCAGCTCGAGCAGTCGTTCCTCGGCTTGGGCCAGGCGCGCGCGATCTTGAAGCTCCTGAGCCTGCGCGGCGAGCTCGTGCGCGAGCAGGAGATCCAGCTCGAGGCCCGCGGCTGGTACATCCGCCAGCTCCCGCAGGCGGCCGAGCTCAAGATCGAGCTGTGGGCCCTGGGCGAGAAGGGTGCGCGCCTCTTGCGTGCTTCGCGGCCGCTGCGGCTGCCCGTCGCGCAGCCGTCGGGGGACACGACCGCGAGCTACGCCACCGTCCCTGTGGACGCGCCGCTGCCGAGCGAGCTGTCGACCGGCCCCGCGCGCACGTTCGATCCCGCGCTGGGCGCCGCGTGGCTCGAGAAGCAGCGCCTGGAGCAGCTCATCGCCGCCGAGGCCGACCGCCTGCGCCGCGAGGGCAAGGACGCGCGCGACGCACGGTTGGGCTACGGCGCGCTCGCCAACGGCTCGGGCGTGGCCAACGGCTCCGGCTCGGGGAACACGTGATGCAAGGCGCGCTCGCCCTCGTCCTCCACGCGCACCTGCCGTACGTGCGCCACCCGGAGTACCCCGAGTTCCTCGAAGAGGACTGGCTCTACGAGGCCATCACCGAGACGTACCTGCCGCTCCTCGACGCCTTCGATCGCTGCGTCGCCGACGGCGTGCCCTTCCGCATCACCATGACGATGACGCCGCCGCTCGTGGGCATGCTGCGCGACGAGCTCTTGATGTCGCGCTACGCGGCCCGCCTCGACAAGCTGTGCGAGCTCACCGACAAGGAAGTGAAGCGCACGTACGGCAACGGCAAGCTGGCCGCGCTCGCCTGGCACTACCACGAGCACCACCAGCACCTGCGCCGCCTCTTCCACGACCGCTACCACCGCGATCTCGTGGGCGCCTTCAAGCGCCTGCAAGACGTCGGCGTGCTGGAGATCATCACCTGCGGCGCCACGCACGGCTTCCTCCCGCTGATGCAACACCCCGAGGCCGTCCGCGCGCAGGTGCAGGTGGCCGCCGCGCACTACCGCATGCACTTCGGCCGCGACCCGCGCGGCATCTGGCTCCCCGAGTGTGGCTACGCGCCGGGCGTCGACCGCTACCTCGCCGCCGAGAACATCCGCTTCTTCTTCGTCGATTCGCACGCCATCGAGCACGCACAGCCCCGCCCGCGCCGCGGCGTGTACGCGCCCGTGTTCACGCCCTCCGGCGTGGCCGCGTTCGGCCGCGATCCCGAGAGCTCGATGCAGGTCTGGAGCGCCGACACCGGCTACCCCGGCGACCCCGCGTACCGCGAGTTCTATCGAGACATCGGCTACGACCTCGACTGGGACTACATGCGCCCGTACATCCAGGCCACGGGCGCCCGCAAGAACGTCGGCATCAAGTACCACCGCATCACCGGCAAGGTGGACCTCTCGCACAAGGACCTCTACGACCCCGAGGCCGCGCGCCAGAAGGCCGACCAGCACGCCGCGAACTTCCTCTTCAACCGCACCAAGCAGGTCCAGTGGCTGCGCACGCAGTTCTCGGACGGCCCGCCGCCCATCGTGGTGAGCCCGTACGACGCCGAGCTCTACGGCCACTGGTGGTACGAGGGCCCGACCTTCATCGAGATGCTCATCCGCAAGGCCGCGTTCGATCAGGACGTGCTCAAGCTGGTGTCGCCCATCGACTTCCTCGCGCAGTTCCCCGAGCAGCAGGTCGCGCAGCCGCCGTTCTCGTCGTGGGGCGCGGGCGGCTACGCGGGCGTGTGGCTCGACGAGAGCAACGACTGGATCTACCGCTACCTGCACAAGGCGGCCGAGCGCATGATCGAGCTCGTGCGGCTGTTCCCGGATTCGTCCGGCGTGCAGCGGCGCGCCTTGAACCAGGCCGCGCGCGAGTTGCTCCTCGCGCAGTCGTCCGACTGGGCCTTCATCATGAAGACCGGCACCATGGTCGAGTACGCCGTGCGCCGCACCAAGGAGCACGTGCTGCTCTTCACCAAGCTCTACGATCAGCTCAAGGCGAACGCGGTCGACGAGCAGTGGCTGATGGGGATCGAGAGCCGGAACAACCTGTTCCCGGAGATCGATTACCGCGTGTACCAGCCGGCCGCGTAGGCGTTCGCTCTCCAGGCGGAGTCACGATCGGGTGGAGTGCTCGGCCGATCACTCAACGCAGAGACGCTGAATCGCAGAAATCAGAGGGGCCGCCGCTCCGCGGACCTCTGCGTCCTTGCGTCTCTGCGGTGAATCATCGCTCGAGCACAGTCCTTCGATTTGGAAGGACGTTCGCGATGCACGAAGCGCAGATTCGATGCACGAATCTTCACTCCATCGATTCCCTTGTCGGTGCCGCGACAGCGGCAGGATCCGTCTGTCGTGGAATCCGCTTCCGGGAGCTAGCTGTGCGAGGTGAACCAGCGCGGCCACTGGAGGCGCGGGTGCGACAGGGTGTCCCAAGCGGCGGAAACGCGCGACCCGACCGCAGAGAACCGCGGCGACCACATCAGCGCAACCCCGCGTCCCCACTCGGTTCGCTGCAGCGCCTGAACGGCGGCAGTGAGCCCCAGGGCGATGAAGCCCCCGGGGATGAGGATGGCGAGGACGATGGCGGCAAGTCGGCGGTTCATGACGGATTTCCCTTCGCCCCTGTTCTTCTGCAGGGCCCGTGCCACCCGCGCCCCGGGTCCTGGATTCCCTCGCTTGCAGGGAACCCTCGACCACCATCAAGTCGCGGGAGGGGCCTTTTCGTGACATCGCGGCGCGCGATCGTGACGCCTGCGTGATGCGCCCTTCAAATCGCGCTACAACTTCGCCCCGATGACGACCCGACTGGAGAGCGTGGCCGACGCGTCCGCCCGGCTGGAGGCGCAGGGGTATCTGGCGTCGCCCGAGATCGCGACGAGCGCGTTCCTCGCGGACCGGCTGGAGAAGCCGATCCTGGTCGAGGGGCCCGCGGGCGTGGGCAAGACGGAGCTCGCGCGCGCTCTCTCGGCGGCGACCGGCCGGACGCTCGTGCGCCTGCAGTGCTACGAGGGCCTCGACGAGGCCAAGGCGCTCTACGAGTGGGAGTACGCCAAGCAGCTCCTCTACACGCAGCTCTTGAAGGACAAGATCGCCGAGAGCATCGCCGGCGCGGGCACGCTCACGCAGGCCGCGGACCAGATCGCGCAGAGCGACGCCGTGTTCTTCAGCGAGCGGTTCCTCCTGCCGCGGCCCATCCTGAGCGCGCTGCGCAGCGAGACGCCCGCGCTGCTGCTCGTGGACGAGATCGACAAGGCGGACCCGGAGTTCGAGGCCTTCCTCTTGGAGGTGCTCTCGGACTACGCGGTCACCGTGCCCGAGATCGGGACCATCCGCGCCCGCCATGTGCCGCGCGTGGTGCTCACCTCGAACGCGGCCCGCGAGCTCTCCGACGCGCTCAAGCGCCGCTGCCTGCACCTCTACATCGACTTCCCCACCGCGCAGCGCGAGCTGTCGATCGTGCGCTCGCGCGTGCCGGGCGTCGAGGAGGGCCTCGCGCGCAAGGTGGTGGCGGCGGCGCAGGCCATCCGCAAGCTGGAGCTGAAGAAGGCGCCGTCGATCTCGGAGACGCTGGATTGGATCCGCGCGCTGGTGCTGCTGAACGCGACCACGCTCGATCAGCAGCTCGTGCGCGACACGCTGTCGATCGTGCTCAAGCACGAGAACGACATCGCCAAGGCGAAGGACCACGTGGCGTACATCGCGGGGTCGGAGCTGGCGGCGAGCGTGCGGTAGCTCTCGCCGGGCTCAGCTAGGGCTCTTCAATCCGCACACCATCGATGGTCTTGCCGACCGGGAACTCCGTGTCCCAGGTGATGAGACGATCGCAGCCGTGGGCCACCGCCGTCGCGAGGTGGAGCGCGTCCCAGCTCCCGAGCTTTCTGTGCTCCTGCAGGTACTTCAGCGACGCAAGGTAGATGTCCGCTGTGACCGGCTTGACCTCGAGCCTCGCGTGGAGCCGCACGGCTGCCTCTGCCTCGGCGCGGGTGAAGATCGGCGTGAGCTGCCTGCCTTTGGTCACGCGAGTCTTGGTCAGCGCGTGGAAGACCTCGGCCAGGATGATCGGGCTCACCGTCGGCCCGCCTGTCTTGCGCTCTTCGGCGACCAGCGCCTTCGCCAAGGCCTGCTTTTCGGGCGTGCTCGTGTCGTGCAACTTCACCAGCACATTGGTGTCCAGGAACGTCCGCGCGCTCATGCCGGACTATCCGCGCTCGTGCAGATCGTCGCGGCTGAACGGCTCGGCGGGCTCGAGCGGTCCCCGCCTGCGGCGCTGGGCCCTGGTGTTCAGGGCCTCGAGCTCGTCCAAGTAGTCGTCGCGATCATTGGCGTAGGCCTCCAGCGCTTCGGCGACCACGCTGTTGAGCGCCTGCTGCATGCGTGCAGCCTTGGCCTCGGCCCGCTCGGCGAGCTCGCGGGGCAGCTTGAAGGTCTTGTTCTTGTACGAACGCACAGGTCCGCCCATCGCGAGATCCTCCAGGCAGGACAATAGCACTAGCGTAGTGCGACCGCTACGCCACCCGGTTCTTCCCCGCGCGCTTGGCCACATACAGCTGCTGGTCCGCCTTCTCCAAGAGTGCCTGCGCCGAGTGAGCCTCGGTCCCGTACGTCGCCGCGCCGATCGACACCGTCACGCGCAGCGGCTCACGCCTGTCATCCACGAACGGCTCCTGCTCGATGGCGCGCCTGAGCTTCTCGGCCACCTCGCGCGCTTCGTGCGCGGCCACGCGGGGGAGCACCACGCAGAACTCCTCGCCGCCGAAGCGCGCCACCAGATCGACCTTGCGCACGTTGCGCTTCAGGGCCTGCGCCACGCCGCGCAGCACGCGGTCGCCGGTGGGGTGGCCGTGCTTGTCGTTGACCGCCTTGAAGCCGTCGAGGTCGAGCATCAAGAGCGAGAGCTCGTCGCCGAAGCGCAGGCTCAGCACGAGGTCGTCGTTGAGCCGCGTGAGCAGCGCGCGCCGGTTCCCCACGCCGGTGAGCGCGTCGGTGAACGAGAGCTCCACCGTCTGCGCGTGCAGCCGCGCGTTGGCGATGGCGAGCGCGGCCTGCACCGCCACGGCCTCGGCGAGCTGGATCTCCTTGGGGCTGAAGGCGTCCACCTGGGGCCGGTTCAGGTTCATCGTGCCCATCACGCGGCCGTGCTCGCGCAGCGGGATCGACAGGAATGACCCCTGGTTCTTCGTGTGCCCCGCGTAGTGGAGGTAGCGCGGGTCCTGCTCCACGTCGGGCACGTAGATGGTCGCGCCCGTGGCCGCCGCTGCGCCCGCGACGCCCTCGCCCATGGCGATGCGCACGCCCTTCGCGCTCTGCGGCGCCTGGCCCGCGACGGCCTCGGCGACGAGCTGGTTCTGCGCCGCGTCGACGAGCAGCACGCTGAACGACTCGACGTTGAGCTTCTCGCACACCGTGTGCCCGAGCTGCTCGAGCTGCTCGGGCAGGTCCAGAGTCCCTGAGAGGCTGCTCGCGATCTCCAGCACCAGCTCGATCTCGCGCACGTGCGAGTTGAGCCGCTCGTTGGTGGCCTGCAGCTCGCGCTGGAGCGAGAGCTCGCGCTGCATCTGCTCCACGGCGCGCTGGTTGTCGATCTCGTTCACCGTCAGGTCGGTGATGCGCGCGAGCATGGTGTTGAAGGACTTGGAGAGCTGGCCGAGCTCGTCCTCGCGGTCGACCTGGGCGCGCACCAGGAACTCGCCGGCCTCGGCGCGGCCCATGACCTTCACGAGGCGCTGCGCCGGGCGCACCAGGAAGCGCCGCGTGGTGAAGAGGACGGCCAGGGCCGCGAAGCCGAGCGAGACGACGGCGCCGATGACGGTGCCCCTGCGCAAGAGGAGGAAGGCGGCCTCGACGTCGACCTGGGCCGTGCGCTGCGCGGCGCTGATGAGGAAGAAGAGTCCGGTGAGCAGGACCGCCGCGGAGGGCACTGCCGAGACCAGGATCAGCTTGAGCGCGAGCGAGCGGCGAATCCAGTGGAGCACGAAACCAACATAGCATCTGCCCACGAGGCCTGGAGCGGCGAAGCGCGGGTCGCGTCGAGGTGTGGACAGAGGGAGGGCGCGGCCAGAAAGGGGAGGGCGCGCGGATCGGCGGCTAGACTGGCCACGGATGCGGATCTCTGCGCTGAGACTGGTGTGGGCGATCGCGGGCACGCTGTGGCTCGCGCACGCCGCGCGCGCCGAGGAGATCCGCATCGAGGTCCTGCGCGGAAAGCCCAAGGCCGCGCTCTCCGGCAAGACGCTCACGTTCACTCAAGGGCCCGAGGGCAAGGCGCTCGCGCCCTCGTGCGTGCCCAAGTGCGCGCTCACGGCCGACGCGGGCGCGCTGCTGCTCGACGGCGACGCGGTGAAGGAGCCGCTGGTGGTGCAGGGCGGCGAGCAGGGGCTGCAGATCGACGGCAAGAAGCTGCCGGGCCGCCTCGAGATCTGGGCCGACAAGTCCGGGCTTGTGGT
>JAFEBC010000646.1 GCA_018266095.1 Deltaproteobacteria bacterium | reverse complement strand
CGCGATCGCCACGTTCATCCACTCGTCGATCGCCGAGACGACGCTCGCGCCCGCGAAGGAGCCCGCGCCCGCGAAGTAGCCCGCGAGCCAGGCCAGGACAGCTCCGCAGCTCGTGAGCTCGTCAGCGCCTGCGCAGCCGCGCCACCACCTCGGGCAAGAGCGCGCACACGCGCTCGAGCTCGTCCTCGGTGTTCCCGCTCCACAGCGAGAACCGCACCGCGCCGCGCGCCAAGGACACCGGCACGCCCATGGCCAGCAGCACCGGCGACGGCTCGAGCGTCCCCGACGAGCACGCGCTCCCCGTCGACACCGCGACGCCCTCGAGGTCCAGCGCCACGAGCAGCTCCTCGCCGCTCACGTCCGCGAACACCGCGCACAGCGTGTTCGCCACCCGCGGCGCCTCGCGCCCCAGCACCTGCGCACCCGGAATGCCCGCGACCGCCCGCTCCAGCCTGTCCCGCAGCCCGCGCACACGCTCTTGCGTCTCCGAGAGGACTCGCTGCGCCTGGGCCAGCGCCGCCGCCAGCCCCTGCGCCGCCGTCGGATTCTCCGTGCCCCCGCGCAGCCCGCGCTCCTGGTGCCCGCCCGCCACGAAGGGCAACAGCGTCACCCCGCGCCGCACGAACAGGAGCCCCGCGCCCTTGGGCCCGCCGAACTTGTGCGCCGACAGCGAGAGCAGCTCCACCGGCAGGTCGCGCAGGTCGATGGCCGCCTTCCCCGCGAGCTGCACCGCGTCCGTGTGCAACAGCACGCCCGCCGCCCGCGTGATCGCCGCGATCTCGCGCAAGGGAAACAGCACGCCCGTCTCGTTGTTCGCCGCCATCACCGAGCACAGCACGGTCCCGGGCTTGCCCACCGCCAGCGCCAGCGCCCCAAGATCGAGCCGCCCCCCGCCGTCCACCGGCACCAGCTCGACCTCCACGCCGCGCTTCTCGAGCTGCTCACACGCCGCCCGCACGGCCGGATGCTCGACCGTCGTCGTCACCACCCGCGGCCGCGGCCGCTCATTCGAGTGCGATCCATTCAGTGGATCCCGCACGCGCCCCTGCGCGATGGCCGCGCTCACGGTCCCATGCAGCGCCAGCGCGTCCGACTCGGTCCCGCCGCTCGTGAACACCAACTCCTTCGCCGCGCACTGCAGGCTCGCCGCGCACGACTCCCGCGCCGCGTCCAGCGCCGCCCGCGCCCACTGCCCCATCACGTGCACGCTCGACGGGTTCGCCCACGGCCCGTCGATGAGCGCGATCATGGCCGCCCGCGCCTCGGCGCAGAGCGGCGTGGTGGCATTCGCGTCGAGGTAGATGGGCTGCGGTGACATGTGGGAAGGGGCAACTGCTTCACAGGAAGGAAAGAAGGAAAGAACTGGATCTCCTGCCTGCCAACCCAAGCTCTCAGGTGGGCTCCTCGGACGAGTCAGCCTCCGGACGCCACAGCCTGTGTCCTTCTTTCCTTCCTGTGAAGCTCTTGCTGTTTGCGTGGCCCGAGAGGCTAGCCTTCCCCTTCAGGCACGAGCGGCTCCCCGGGTCCCGGCGGCAGCTTGAACGCCTCCAGGAACGCATCGAAGATCCGCCGCGACAGCTCCGACAAGTCGCGCCCGGACAGCGGAATCCGCGCGCCGGCCATCGCCCCGTGCCCACCCGCCGAGCCGCCCAGGGGACGGCAGATCTCGCGGACCAGCTTGCCCGCGTTCTGCCGGCGGTCATTGAGGCGGAAGGACAGGTAGAGCTCGTTCTTCCACGCGCCCGTGGCCAAGGAGAACCGGCAGCCCTCGAGGCTGACCAGCTTCTCGGCGACTTCCGGAACGATCTCCGGCACATAGACGTTGCCGAGGTCCACCGTCACCGCGGACGTGCCGTGGTGCAGCCGGGCCTTCTCGTACGCGCGGTGGTACGCCGCGAAGTACCGCGCCGGGACCTGCGGGTGCTCGATGCGCGAGAGCGCCGTCTTGTCGACCAGAGGGAAGAGCCAGTTGTAGTTCTCGACGTCCGCGCCATCGACCTCGCGGCCCAGGTCCCGGGTGTCGGACTTGATGCCGTAGAACAGGCCCGTGGCCAGCGACGCGTTCGGGGTCAGCCGGGCCGCGCGCAGATAGGACGTGACCAAGGTCGAGGTCGCGCCCGCGGGCCCGCCCACATCGTGGAAGGCCGTCTTGAGCGAGGCCGGCCGCGCCGGGTGGTGGTCGATGACGAGCTGCGGAACCGCCTGTGTCGTCGCGTAGTTGCCCACTTCGGGCTGCGTGTCCACGAGGCACACCAGGTCGTTCGCCGTGCTCTTGATGCGCGACAGCGGCACGATCGGCAGGTGCAGCACGCGGATCATGGCCTTGTTCTCGGCCCTTCCGATGACGCCGCCGTACGCCGCATGCGCGCGGATGCCGGCCGACTGCTGCAGCAGGTACGCCAGCCCGCACGCCGAGGCGACCGCATCGGGGTCCGGGTTGTCGTGCGTCAGCACCAGCGCCCGCTTGTGGGCCTTGGCGACCGTCAGCAGTTGGCGGAGGCGGGCCCGGGTGGCCGATTCGATGGAGAGCGGCGACGGAGGTGCGTCGGCCGAGCGCGCCAGCTCGAGGTGGCGCTTTTGGGAGGCGGTCATGGGCTTGGTTTCATGGACACTACGGCCTATGGCCGACCTGCGCAACAAGGGGAGTGCAGGTGGGATGGGGTAGGCGCGTAACCCCTTGATGGGCGCCCGAAAACGAGCAGGCGGCGGACCCTCGTCGGATCCACCGCCCGCGGGATTGCTTGGAGCTGAAGCGGTTACTCGCTGGCCGCCTGCCGCCGCGCCGTCTCGTCGTAGCCCGGGATGAAGTACTTGAAGGCGTTGTCGAGCGAGTTGTCCATCATGTCCATGACCACGTGGCCGAACTGCGTCGCCGGGAGGCGCAGGCCCTCGTAGTACTTCTGGCGCTCCATGCTGTGCATGATGACCGGCATGTAGCCGGCGCGCAGCAGGATGAGGTTCATCATCATGCGGCCCACCTTCCCCGACAGGTCGGAGAAGGGGAACAGCTCCATGAACCGGTGGTGGCTGAACGTGGCCTGCTTGACCGCGTGCATCTTGCGGAACTCTTCGGACGCCATGAAGTCGAAGAGCTGCTCGAGGCCCGGGAGGATGAGCTGCGGCTGGACGATGTCGTGGAAGTACGTCCGGTGCAGCGGCATGTCCTTGCGGTACACGGGCGGCATGCGGTGCGGCAGATCCTTGTAGAGGATCTCGTAGAGCTTCTTGACCAGCGTGAGGTTGTACTTCACCGCCTTGGCCTTGGCCTCGGACTTGATGAAGTCGATCGCGTCGCGCTGGTTGCGCAGCTCCTTGAAGACATGGACCATCGACGAGTCCATGACGCCGGTCGGCTCGAAGGCCTGGCGCAGCTCGGCGTGGGTGAGGACCATGCCCTCGAGCGCGTTCTCGTGATAAATCCACGACAACTCGTACATCTCCATGAACTGCTTGGCCTCGCGCGGGCGCTGACGCATCAGCTCGCGTGCGTCCTCGCTGCGGTCGTCGAGGTCAAGGTAGCGAGTGCGGCTCACGTCTTGGCTCCTTTTCGATGGAAAAACAAGATGTTACGCCCTGTCGCGGCGGGGCAACCTAGCAAGCGCAAACGGGTTGGTCAACACAAAAAGGCCCGTGATCAAGGTCACATCCCAACCCGGGGGTGCACGTACACGTCCCGTGGAGAAGAGACTCGCCAGGCCTGCAGGTGGCCACAACAGCTTGTGGTGTCCTCATGCATGTGCTCGAACACTCGACGCTTCTTGTCGATTCCTGGCGTGTGGATCATGGGGACCTGGCGGGGTACGACAAACGGGCGTCGAGCTTGAGAATTTTGGTGCGGGTGCAATTTGTGGCCGGGAAAGATACGGCCCTGGCGGTCGCTTGGACGCATGAGACAAAGGGCTTATTCATGCGACACAAGGGCGCGTGAAAGCAAAGGCAAACCGAAAAGCTTTGAACGCGGAGGCGCGGAGACGCGGAGGCGCGCAAGCAGAGGCTCGTGAAGTCCGAGGGGTTCCCTCTCGTCGTGGGTTGGTTTCGGAGGCCAGCCAGCTCCGTGCGCACCGGGAGCAGATGCCCGCCCTCCGCGTCTCCGCGCCTCCGCGTTGAGGCTTTTCTTCTTTTCAAGAGTACAGGTCCGGCACGCCTGGCCTGCGAGATCCAGCGTGAGTCGCCGCTCCTCCGTCCGGTGGGCGTGGTCACGCGCGCCTGGGTCTACACCTTCGTGAGCCACTCGGCGTAGCGGGGCTCCTGGCCGCGGACGGCGCGGAAGAAGGTGCCCTGGATCTCGGCGGTGATGGGGCCCATGCCGCCCTGGCCGATGCGGCGGTTGTCGACCTCGGCCACCGGCGTGATCTCGGCCGCGGTGCCGCAGAGGAATGCCTCGTCGGCGACGTAGAGGTAGTCGCGGGAGAAGCGACGCTCCTCGACGGGGATGCCCTTGTCCTTGGCGATGCGCAGGATGCTCTCGCGGGTGATGCCCTCGAGGATGCCGCCGGCGACGGGCGGCGTGTAGAGGACGCCGTGGCGCACGAGGAAGAGGTTCTCGCCCGTGGCCTCGCCGACGTAGCCCTGTTGGTCCAGGAGGATGGCCTCGTCGTAGCCGGCCATGTTGGCCTCGCGCTTGGCGAGCACGCTGTTCAAGTAGTGGCCGGTGACCTTGGCGCGCGTGGGATCGCTGTTCATGTGCATGCGCGTGTACGAGCTGATCTTGACCTTGATGCCCTTCTTGAGGCCCTCGTCGCCCAGATACGCGCCCCAGAACCAGGCGGCGATGCTGAGCTTGACCGGGTTCACCGCGCCCACGCCCATCATGCCGTCCGAGAAGTAGGCGATGGGGCGCAGGTAGCCCTCCGTCATGCCGTTCGCGCGCAGGACCTCGCGGCAGGCCGTAAAGACCTGCTCCTCGGTGAACGGCATCTCCATCAGGCAGATGTGCGCGCTCTCGAACAGACGCTTCACGTGCTCGCGCAGGCGGAAGATGGCGCCCGAGCCGTCGGGCTGCGGGTAGGCGCGGATGCCCTCGAAGACGGCGACGCCGTAGTGCAGCGAGTGGGTGAGGACGTGGACCTTGGCGTCGGCCCAAGGGACGAGCTTGCCGTCCATCCAGATCGACTGCGTGGTCTTGATCG
>JAFEBC010000645.1 GCA_018266095.1 Deltaproteobacteria bacterium | reverse complement strand
TTCGCCATCACGTCGAGCGTCATGTCGAACTGCGCGCGCGTGAGCATGCCTTCCGGCTTGTCGCTGACGAAGGCCTTGAGCGTGCCGAAGGCGATCGAGTGCATCAGCGCGCGGACCTGGCCGGCGCCCTCCGTGCCGAGCTCAGCCGACATGCCCGCGAGCACCTCGGCGCGGCCCTCATCGGACGCCGCGTTCACGTTGAAGAACACCGCGCGCCCGCCCGCGTCCTCGATGCCCTTCTTGGCCGACGCCACGAGATCCGCCGTCGAGCGCCGGTCGAGGTGCACGCCGAAGATGTCGAAGCCGTTGCGCGCCAGCTCCGCGCCAGCCGCTGCGCCAAAGCCGCTCGATGCACCGAGAATCACTGCCCAGGGACGCGACATGTGTGCCTCCGGAAAGGGGGCACTACGTAGCACGAATTCGCGCGGAAAAATGAGCGGCCGGGCAGCGCGCCGCGTCAGCGGACGGCGTCGTCGAGCGTCAGCCGCAGGTCGCGCTCGTCTTGATCGTTGAGCGCGCCGATGCGCCGCCAGGCCACCTTGCCGTCCTTGCCGACCACGATGAGCGTGGGCAGGTTCGCCACCTTGAAGCCGCTCTGCGCGCTGCCGTCGTCGAGGGCCACCGGGAACGTCAGGCGGTTCGAGAGCAGGAACTCGCTCACCGCGATCTCGCGGTCGTTGCCCGGATCGTCCGTGTTCACCGAGAGCAGCTCGACGCCCTTGGGCTGGTACTCGGTGTACATGCGCTGGATCTTCGGCATGGTCGCGCGGCAGGGCTGGCACCAGGTGGCCCAGAAATCGAGCACGGTGACCTTGCCCCTCTGCAGCGCCAGCGTGCCGCCGCCGAGCTTGGGCAACGACACGGCGGGCGCGGGCGTCTGGTCGACGACGCGATCCTTGTAGAAGGCCGCGCCGAGCACGAGCGCGCCTGCGCCGACGAGCAGCCAGGTGGTCCAAGGTGAGACTGGTCGCGGGTTTTGGGCCACTGAAGTCGAAGGAGAGTCGGTCCAGGCAGGTGGAGTCAAGCTGACAATGCATGAACACGCGGCGCCCAAGGACATTCCCGGGGCGCGATGGTCCTAAAGGCGCCAGGGCCTATGCGGGCGCGCGCGATCCGCTATGCTCCTTAGCCCCATGCCCGACCTCAACCGACAGTGGCTCCTCAAGCGGCGTCCGACGGGCGCCGTCACGCGCGACGACTTCGACTATGTCACCTCGGCCATCCCCGAGCCGGGCGAGGGCGAGCTCCTGGTGCGCAACCTGGTCATCTCTTGCGACCCCACGCAGCGCGGGTGGATCGCGGGCGACACGTACTTGCCAGCCGTGAAGATCGGCGAGGTCGTGCGCTCGTTCGCGGCGGGCCGGGTCGTGGCCTCGAAGAACGCTCGGTACAAGGAGGGCGACCTCGTGCAGGGCCTGTTCGGCTGGCAGGACTACGTGATCGCCGCGCATGGACGCGAGGCGGCGCCCGGTCCGGTGGCGCCGGGCGTGCCGCTCGAGACGGCGATGTCGCTCCTGGGCATGACGGGCCTGACCGCGTACTTCGGCCTGTTCGACATCGGCAAGCCGCAGCCCGGCGAGACCGTGCTCGTCTCGGGCGCAGCGGGCGCGACGGGCTCGGTCGTTGGTCAACTGGCCAAACTGCACGGCTGCCGCACCATCGGCATCGCGGGCGGGCCCGCCAAGTGCAAGATGCTCGTGGACGAGCTCGGCTTCGACGCGGCCATCGACTACAAGTCCGAGCGCATCGGCGCGCGCCTGAAGGAATTGGCGCCCAAGGGCGTGGACGTCTTCTTCGACAACGTGGGCGGCGAGGCGCTCGACGCGGCGCTGGCGCGATTGGCCATGAAGGGACGCATCGTCCTCTGCGGCGGCATCTCACAGTACGACGGCGACCGCTCGGGCGGCGGCCCCGCGAACTACCTGAACCTCGTCGTGAAGCGCGGCCGCATGGAGGGCTTCCTCATCCTCGACTACTTGAAGCGCGCGCCGGAGGGCGTGGCCTTCCTCGCCGAGCGCCTGCTCGCGGGCAAGCTCAAGGACCGCATCGACCTGAAGCACGGCCTCGAGAACGCGCCCGAGACGCTGCAGCGGCTCTTCGCGGGCCAGAACGACGGCAAGCAGCTCCTGCGCATCGCGGAGTGATCGACCGACATGGCCTTTGAACTGCCCCGCGATCTCATCGCCTGTCTCGAACACAACGCGCGCACGTGGCCGGACAAGCCGGCGCTCATCCAGCACGAGGACGGGCGCGTGGCGAGCTGGAGCGAGTTCGCCAACCTGACGCAGTTCTTCGCGCTGCGGTTGCGCTCGTTGGGCGTGGTGCGCGGCGATCGCGTGGCCACGCAGTTGCCGCTGTTTCCGGAGCACGTGGCGCTCATGTACGCGTGCTTCTCGCTCGGAGCCATCTGCGCGCCGCTCGATCTGCGCTTGAAGGATTCGGAGCTCGCGCGCGACCTCTCGGCCATCGAGCCGAAGGTGCTCTTCCATCTGGGCCAGACGCAGGTGCGCGACTTCCGCACCGCGGCCACGGCCGTGCGCGCGCAGGTGAAGTCGATCGAGCACTTCGTGCAGGTCACGCCGAACGCGAAGCCCGACGAGCTCGCGCCCGGGTCGATCTCGATCACGGAGCTGATGAGCAAGGGCAAGATCATCGCCCTCAAGCTCAAGGACGTGTTCACCGGCGCGCTGAAGAAGGAGCGCGAGCAGATCAAGCGCACAGACCACGCGCTCATCATCTTCACCACCGGCACCACCGGCGCGCCCAAGCCCGCGCTGCTCACGCACGAGAACATCCTCGTGCAGAACGAGATCACGCGCCGCGGGCTCGACATGACGAGCGACTTCCGCGTGCTGGTGAACCTGCCGCCGTCGCACGTGGGCTGCGTCACCGAGTGCCTGATGACGACGGTCTACGCGGGCGGCACCGCGGTGCTCCTGCGCATCTTCGACGTGCAGAAGTCGCTGGAGGCCATCGCGGCGCACAAGGTCACGGTGATGGGCATGATCCCCACGCAGTTCCGCATGCTGTGGGACCACCCGGATTGGCCGAAGACGGACCTGTCGAGCCTGCGCACGGTGGTCTACGCGGGCGCTGCGGTGGACCGGCCCTTCCTCGAGCGCGTGGCGAAGATGGCGCCGCACATCGGCACGGGCCTGGGCATGACCGAGAACGCGGGCTTCGCCACGTTCACGCCGAAGGGAATTCCGCTCGACGAGCTGGAGACGGAGGTCGGCTCCGCATACGACGATCTGGCGAAGGTGAGCGTGCGCGCGCCGATGCAGGACGACGGCCGCGCGGGCGCCGAATTGCCGGACGGCGAGACGGGCGAGATCTGCTACCACCCGCCCATCGTGTTCCCGGGCTACTTCAAGAACCCCGAGGAGACGCGGCGCGCGATCTCGACCGAGGGGCTCCTGTACACGGGCGACCTCGGCTTCTTCGAGCAGCGCGGGAGCCGCAAGGCGCTGCGGCTGCAGGGGCGGCGGAAGTTCATCGTGAAGCAGAAGGGCTACAACGTCTTTCCGGATGAGGTGGCCGCGTTCCTGGCAACGCACCCGAAGGTCGCCGTGGCAGAGGTGG
>JAFEBC010000644.1 GCA_018266095.1 Deltaproteobacteria bacterium | reverse complement strand
TGGATCCCGCCGCTCCTCGACGACTACCGCCGCCAGCTCGATCCCAAGAAGTCGCCGTTCCTGAAGCACGGCGAGCTCAAGGCCTTCCTCGCGCTCGAGGACGGCAAGCCCGTGGGCCGCATCACCGCGCACATCGACTTCGACTACGACAAGCACTGGGGCGCGAAGGATCCGGGCGTCTGCTACTTCGGCTTCTTCGACTGCGTGGACCGGCCCGAGGTGGCGAAGGCGCTCTTCGGCGCGGCAGAGGAGTGGGCGAGGTCCAAGGGCCGCACCAAGCTGCGCGGCCCGTACACGCTCGACAGCAAGGGCGAGTGCGGCATCCTCATCGATGGCTACGACACGCCGCCGCGCATCGGCATGACGCACAACAAGCCGTACGTGGGCCCGCTCATCGAGAGCGCCGGCTACGGCAAGAAGAAGGACCTCTTCGCCTGGTGGTTCGTGCCCGGCGGCGAGATCGACCCGCTCACGCACAAGGTGGCCGAGCGCACGCGCAAGCTGCCGAACGTGAAGGTCCGCACCATGTCGCTCAAGGACTTCCGCAAGGAAGTGGACATCGTGCGCGACGTCTACAACGAGGCCTGGGCCAACAACTGGAGCTTCGTGCCGTTCACGAGCGACGAGCTCGAGATCATCGCCACCGAGTACAAGATGTTCATCGACGAGCAGATCGCGCTCGTCGCCGAGGTGGACGGGCAGCCCGCGGGCATTTGCTTCGCCATCCCGGACGTGAACGAGCTCATCAAGGACTTCGACGGCGAGCTCATGCGGCGCCCGTGGAACCTGGGCAAGCTGCTCTGGCGGCTCAAGTTCAACCGGCCCAAGCACGCGCGGCTCATCCTGCTCGGCCTCAAGGAGAAGTACCGGGCCTCGCGTGCGTACGGCGCGCTGGTGGCGGTGTTGTACGAAGAGGTCGCCAAGCGCGGCGCGGCCCGCGGGTACCTGGGCGGCGAGCTCGGCTGGACACTCGAGGACAACGATCAGATCAACCGCGGCATCGAGCGGATGGGCGCGAAGAAGTACAAGACGTACCGGATCTACGAGCGCGCGTTGTAGCCGGAGGGTCGCGCGCCGTCACTCCAAGGATCGCGCGCCGTCACTCCGCGCGCGGTCGCCCCAAAAGGTCGCGCGCCGTCGCTCCGGGGACCGCGCGCGGCAGAGCACTCCGGGTACGCCGGACGTTTGTACGCCGACGAACGGTCCCCTCATCGAGAGACACCCACCGTCTCACGCTGAGACGCTTGCCGCCCGCGAGTGGTGGGGAGAAACCCCCGAAAAATCGTGGGGGGACGAACCCTTGACCGTGCTGCGGCATGGATCGCGCTCCGCGCTGATTCGCGTCTGAACACACGCGCTTGCGTGGGCAAATCGCCGCACCTCGGCGGGCCGAAGGTCTGCGTGTCCGGTGCGCGTGGGCGGGTGTGCGCAAGTTGGATCCTGAGTTGCAGTCACTGCGCCCGTTCAACCCGTATCGAGGCGACCCGTGCCCATGCAAACGCGCGCAGCAATCCTTGCCGCAACCTGTCTGACGGTCCTCGCGACCGCCGCGTCGGCCACACCGACCGGCACCGTCCACATCTCCATCGCGCAGGGCGGTCAGCCCGCAGGGCAGGTCCTCGTCGGCGAGGCGAACCCCGTGCCGGTGGTCACCGTTCAGTACTCGCTCACCAACATGAACGGGGCGTCGGCGCACATCGAGGTCGACCTCTGCAGCCCCGCCAACACGGAGTCGTACTACATCACGAACAGCCTCTACACGACGGCGCTCGGCACGTGCCAGGACGGGTTCGGCCTGGGCGGCAAGACGGTGCACAGCGGCTCGATCACCGTCACCGGCACCTCGCAGGGCGCGACGGGCACCTTCACCTTCCAGGCGCCCGCTGCCGACATCATCACGCCGGACGGCACTCCCTGGACCCTCCCGGCGCGCATCGTGGTCGAGGACGCGAGCAACACCGTCATCGCCACGGACACGACGACGACCATCACCCACGCGCACACCAACCCGGGCGCGTACAAGTACTTCGTGTCGGCGGCCGACGCGAACGATCCGCAGACCAACACGCAGCCCGGCCACAACGTGACCTGGTACATCTCCGCCACCAACTACTACTGGGGCGGCGGCGGCCTCGCCTTCCAGGGCACCACCACCGCGACCGATCCGGTGCCGCCCGGCGCCGTGTACGTCGAGGGCCACCAGGCCGGCACCGCGGGCACGGGCTTCCCCAACTACCCCGCCCTCAACGCGGCGCAGCTCAACTCGAACTTCCACATCACCGCGCCTGGCGCGGGCGTGACCTCGGTCCAGTACAGCCTCGACAACCTCATCAGCACGGGCGCCTACGAGGACGGCAGCGCCGCCTACGTCACCTACTGGTACCCGAGCAGCTTCACCGAGGCTGACAACACCATCACCGCGCACTTCCCCTCGGGCCCGGATCAGACGGCGAGCGCGGTGCACTACTTCCCGCAGGGCCTGGGCCACCTCTACATGGCCAAGCGCCACTTCTGCGAGCGCGGCCGCAGCCCGAACTCGAGCATCTTCGACGACTACAACGGCTGGACCACGGCCACCGCGCACAAGCCGAACCCGCACGACAACGAGCAGTGCGCGTGGGCGCCCGAGGACACGGTCCGCTATCAGATCATCGCCTACGCCTTCGACGACGCGTACCAGAACACCTCGCTGGCCGGCACGGACTTCTTCGACCCGATCCCGGCGGAGACCACGCTGGTCGCGCTGCCGCTGCTCCCGGGCGGCGTGGGCTGGACGATGGACTACTCGACCAACGCGAGCTGCAGCCCGCTGGCGCCGCTCGACTCGTCGGTTCCGCTGAACACGGTGCGCTGCATC
>JAFEBC010000643.1 GCA_018266095.1 Deltaproteobacteria bacterium | reverse complement strand
TTTGGAACGGATCGATCGCGAGATCGCGCGCGGCGCTGCGCAGGAGGCGATCGCGCTGCTGCGGCAACACTATGAGGCCCGGCCCACCTTGGTGACGGCGGCGCAGGTCTCCCAGCGCGTCGACAAGCTGGGCGCCCAGTCCGGCCTGTCGGCGTGCAGGCTCTTCGTCCTGCGCTCGTTCACCGTCGAGCCGCTCCTGCCCCTCCTGCGCGCGGAGGCGCAGCTCCACGGCCTCGCGCTCGCCACGGCCATCGGCGAGTTCAACGCGTGGCAGCAGGAGATCCTCGACCCGGCGAGCGCCCTGCACGCGCACAAGCCGGACGTGGTGCTCCTGGCCCTCCAGGGCCGCGACCTCTCGCCGGCGCTGTGGGCGCAGGGCGGCGAGCTCACGCAGGGTCAGGCGCAGGGGCTGGCGCAGGCCGCGCTCGACGAGCTGGGTGAGCGCCTCCAGCAGCTCCGCGCGCGCAGCGACGCGCAGATCGCGGTCCTCGACTTCGTCCCGCCGACGTGGCCGGCGCAGGGCTTCCTCGACGCGCAAGGGGTGCACGCGCCGGGGGCCGCGGTGGCGCACCTCAACCTGGGCCTGCGCAAGCTCGCCGCGGAGCTGCGCGGCGTCTACGTCATCGACCACGCGGGCCCGGCGGCGCGCTTCGGCCACGACCGCTGGTTCGACGAGCGGCGCTGGCTGACCACGCGCCTGCCCTTCTCTGCCGCGGCCCAGCCCTTGTTCGTGCACGAGGTCATCCGCGCCCTGGTGGCCCTGCGCGGCAAGACGCGCAAGTGCCTGGTGGTCGACCTCGACAACACGCTGTGGGGCGGCGTGGTGGGCGAGGACGGTCCGGCCGGCATCAAGCTCTCGAAGGAGTACCCAGGCGCCGCCTTCCGCGCGCTGCAGCAGGTGCTGCGCGATCTCGCCGCCCGCGGGGTGCTGCTCGCCATCGCCAGCAAGAACAACCTCGCCGACGCGATGGAGGTGCTGGAGAAGCACGCGGAGATGCTGCTGCGGCCCAAGGACTTCGCGGCCGTGCGCATCAACTGGAACGACAAGTCCCAGAGCCTGCGCGAGCTGGCCGCGGAGCTCAACATCGGGCTCGACTCGCTGGTGTTCCTCGACGACAACCCCATCGAGCGCGAGCGCGTGCGCACCGAGGTGCCGGAGGTGGCGGTGCTGGAGCTGCCCGCCGAGCCGATGGAGTACGCGGCCTTCCTGCGCAACGTGGCCTGGTTCGAGCGGCCGGCCCTCACCAGCGAGGATCGCGCGCGCACGCAGCAGTACGCCGAGCAGCGCGAGCGGGCGCTCCTGGAGGCGACGGCGGGGTCGGTCGAGGAGTTCCTGCGCTCGCTCTCGATGTCGATGCAGGCGCGGCGTCCGGACGACAAGACCCTCGCGCGCGTGGCCCAGCTCACGCAGAAGACCAACCAGTTCAACCTCACCACGCGGCGGCGCAGCGAGGAGGAGCTCCGCGCCTTCGAGCGGGCCGGCGGCGAGGTGTGGCACTACGCGGTGCAGGATCGCTTCGGCGACAACGGCATCATCGGCGTGGCGCTGCTGGAGCGGAGAGGCGACGTGGCTGAGCTGGACACGCTCCTGATGAGCTGCCGCGTGATCGGCCGGACGGTGGAGACGGCGATGCTGGCCCACCTGGCGCAGCGAGCGCGGGCCCTGGGCGCGAAGACGCTGAGCGGCTGGTTCATCCCCACCGCCAAGAACGCGCCGGGCAAGGACTTCTTCGCTGCGCACGGCTTCACCGTGGCCGAGACGCGCGGGGCCGACGCGCGCTGGGAGCTTCCGTTGACGGGCGAGCCGCTGGCGGTGCCGCCCTGCTTCGCGTTCGACGGGGAGGGTTAGACCATGCAGGCGTCCGAGGTGCTGCAGCGCACGAGGCCCATCGTGGCCTTGCTGTTCAACGTCGACGAGGCGAGCGTCACCGAGGAGTCTGCGCCCAAGACGATCGAGGCGTGGGACTCGCTCGGGCACTTGAACCTGGTGCTGGAGCTGGAGCGCGAGTTCGAGATCTCGCTGCCGCCCGAGGTGGTGGAGAAGCTCGACAGCGTGGGCGCGGTGGTGCGCGCGGTGCTCGCCGCGAAAGGGTGACGCATGCCGCGCTGGTCCAAGCGGAGGGTGCTCCTGTGCGTCCTCGCCGCGGCGGTGTTCGTGGTGGGGTGGAAGGGCGCCCGCGCCGCGTACGCCGTGTACGCCGAGTTCCGCAAGCCTCCCCGAGGCGCGCCCGCCCGGCCGCACATGGAGCACCTCATCGACGTGGCCTTCCAGCGCAAGGACGGCGCCACGCTGCGCGGCTGGGGGTTCCCTTCGCGCAACGGGGCCGCGGTGCTGCTGCTGCACGGCTCACCCAGCGAGCGCACCCAGATGCTGCCGGAGGCGTTCGCGCTCTACCACGCGGGCTTCGGCGCCCTCGTCATCGATCTGCCGGGCTACGGCGAGAGCGAGGGGAAGGTCGACTGGACCCCCGCCTCGGCCGACGCGGTGGAGGCCGCGATCACCGCGATGGCCAGGCTGCCGGGCGTGGAGCCCTCCCGGCTGGGCGCGTACGGCTTCTCCATGAGCACGCTGGCGCTCACGAACGAGGTGCCGCGTGACCCGCGCATCGCCGCGGTGGCGCTCTCGGGCACCCTGGTCGACTACGACCACGCGCTGGCGTTCGAGCAAGGCCACTGGGGCCCGATCACCGCCTGGCCCGCGCGGGCGATGGCGCGGCTGCTCCTGGACGTTCCGCACATGCACGCGGGCGACGTGAGCGCCATCTCACCGCGGCCGGTCCTGTTCATCCACGGCAGCGCCGACGCAGAGGTGCCGCTGTGGATGCCGCGCCAACTGTTCGCGCAGGCGCGCGAGCCCAAGGAGCTGTGGATCATCCCGGGGGGATGGCACGGCGACTACCAGGAGGTGGCAGGCCAGGCGTACTTCGATCGGCTGATCTCGTTCTTCAGCCAGCACCTGCTCGCGCACACTCCGCCGGTGGCCGACGCGCCACGAGAGCCCGCGGGGACCTCGACGCCTCGTTAGCTCCTGGCGGGCAGGCCCCAACGCGAGGCGACGCGGCCCACGATGGTGTCGATGAGCCAGCGCTGCGCCCAGATCTGCGTGAACGTGTGATCGGGCCCCTCGACGATCTCGAGCTTGAAGTTGTCGAAGCCCTTCATCGCCGCGGCGCCGCCGCCCAAGTGGAGGAACACGAGGTCGAGGCCCTCGTCGCCGCCCGAGAAGACGAGCAGCGATTCGGCTCCGCGGCGCGCGGCCGCCTTGAAGCGGGGGGCGATGGCGGAGTCGCTCCCGCGGCCGCTGAGAGCGCCAGCGATGGCCACAGCGCGCGAGGCGATGAGCTTGCCGAAGCGGGACGCGAAGGTCTTGCTGAGGCCCCAGTAGTCGACCTTGCCGGTGAGGACGCGCGACCAGGTCTTCCACTGGAAGAGGGCCGTCTTGTAGTGGTGCGTCGACTGGTAGGTCATGCGGCTCGCGATCTCCAGCGGGTCGCCG
>JAFEBC010000642.1 GCA_018266095.1 Deltaproteobacteria bacterium | reverse complement strand
TGGGGCAGGGGCTCAACAGCAAGATGATCGGCGTAGCCGCGCGCGAGCTCGGCGTGCGGCTCGAGACCATCCGCGCGATGAAGACGCAGACCGACAAGGTGCCGAACACCTCGGCGACGGCGGCCTCGAGCGCGGCGGATCTGAACTGCGCTGCGGTGGCGGCGGCGTGCGTGACCTTGCGCGAGCGGCTGCGCCCGGTGGCGGCGGCGATGCTGGGCCAGAAGCTCGGCGAGCAGCCTGCGCTCGACACCGTCGTGTTCGAGGAGGGCTTCGCGTGGTCCACCCTGCAGCCCGCGACGCGCCTGGCCTTCGCCGAGATCGCCGAGCGCGCGTACCTGACGCAGGTGAGCCTCTCCACCACCGGCTACTACCGCACGCCTGACCTCGCGTACGACAAGGCCAAGGGCAAGGGGAAGCCGTTCCACTACTTCGCGTATGGCGCGGCGGTGACTGAAGTGGAGGTCGACGGCCTCTCGGGCATGAAGCGGCTGCGGCGCGTGGACATCCTTCACGATGTCGGCGAGTCGCTCAATCCGCGCATCGATCGCGGGCAGGTCGAGGGCGCGTTCGTGCAGGGCGTCGGCTGGCTCACGGGCGAAGAGCTCAAGTGGACCAAGGACGGCAAGCTGCTCACGCACTCGGCGAGCACGTACCAGATCCCGTCCATCGGCGACGCGCCGGCCGACTTCCGCGTGACGCTCCTGCCGCGCGCTGCGCAGGCCAACGTGGTGCACGGGAGCAAGGCCGTGGGCGAGCCGCCGCTGATGCTCGGCATCTCGGCGCGCGAGGCGATCCGCGATGCGATCGCGGCGTTCGGCAAGCCGGGCGGCGAGGTGGCGCTGCCGTCGCCGGCGACACATGAGGCGATCTTCCACGCGGTGCGGGCGCGGCTCGCGCGTTGACGGGCCGGCCACGGAGGGCACCATGGCGGGCAAGAAGCGCTGGGTGAAGGTGGTCGCGGTGCTGGGCGTGCTCGTGGCCGCCTACGCGGTCGTGGTCGTGCTGAGCCTCAAGGAGGAGGCCAGCGTCACCAACAGCGTAATCATCGACCGGCCGCCGGAAGTGGTCTTCGACTACGGCATCGACATGCGGCACGAGCTGGAGTGGAACCCCGACGTGGTGACGATGAAGAAGGTCACCGACGGGCCCGTGGGCCTGGGCACGCGCTACGCGGCGGAGTGGAAGCAGAGCGGCGCGGTGGAGGTCACGGTGACCGCCGCCGACCGGCCGCGCTCGTTCACGTTCACGAACGGCGGCGACATCTCGGCGACGGTGGCGATCACCATCGCGCCGCAGGGGAGCGGGTCGCTCTTGACCTCGAAGTTCACCGCGCGGCCGCATGGGTTCATGATCGTGATGTTCCCGATCTTCAAGCTGATGATGGCGAAGTTCGAGAAGGCGAACATGAGGTACTTGAAGAAGGCGATCGAGACGCACACGTGACTGGTGGGCCCGTCCTCGCGGACGCGCTGCGGCAGGCGGGGCTGCATCCAAGTCGTGAGCACGACGAGTGGCGAACGATGGCGCAGGCGCGCGATCGGCGTTGAGGAGGTCACATGAGCGGGACGCGTCGTGTGTTCGCGAGCACTCCGTTGCTGGTCGTGCGCGACCTGCGCGCGTCGGCGGCGTTCTACGAGAAGGTGCTCGGCTACGAGGAGCCCGGCTTCTGGGGCGAGCCGCCGGTGTTCTGCATGCTGCACCGCGATGAGCACGATCTGATGTTGTCGCTCGCGGAGTCGCCCGAGCAGGTGCGGCCGAACGGGCCCGCGTGCCGATGGGATGTGCATCTGCGGGTCGCGGATCTGGACGCGGAGCGCGCGGCGATCGTGGCCGCGGGCGTGACGCCGGTGGAGGAGACGGCGAGCACGCCGTACGGGATGCGAGAGTTGGTGGTGGCGGATCCGGACGGGCATTGGATCTGCCTGGGGCAGGACGTGGAGATGCGGGAGGAGGATCGGGGGAAGTGAGGCGCGCTGCGATCATCGCCGCTGGAGTGGTCGCTTTCGCGGCGCTGTCTCTGATTGCTGTCTATTCGACGTACCGCGCGCGCCACGACGGCATCGCGTCACTCATCGATGCGGTCCGCAGGCGCGACCTCGTCGAGGCGAAGCAACTCATCGCTCACGGCGTGAATCCGCGGGCGCGTCTCTACGTGTCGTTCCTCGACCTCGCGTTGCGCAATCGCGATCACGAGATGACCTTGCTGCTGCTGGCGCATGGTGCGGACCCGAATGACGAGAGCATGGGCGGATGGCCGATCGAGGTCGCGGCCCAGCACAACGATGTGGAGGGCTTGCGCATCCTCGTGGCCGCCGGCGCGGATGTGAAGGCGATCGGCCAAGGGTACGGCGCTCTTCGGCAGGCGGCGGCGCAGTGCGCGGGCGACGCTGCGGACTTTCTCCTCGCACAGAAAGCACCGAGGCCAGGGCCATCCGGCTCTCCCTATCCGGATCAGAACATCGTCGAAGCGTGCGCGCGGTGCCCGGAGATCGTGACGCGTGCCACCTCTGGATATTGCGATTCGGGAGGAGCCAAGCCGACCGCGCAGTGATGGCCGATCAGGGCGCGAGCACAGCCCCTCGCTCCTCCAACATCGCGCGCAGCACAGAGCGGTGGCAGCGCCGCTCGTCTTCGCAATAGCAGCCGACCGCGAAGTCCGCCGTGTGCGACTGCACCGCCAGCAAGTCGAGCAGCTGCTTGCCCGTCCCTCCCTCGAGCTCCTTGCGGAACGCGCGCACGAACTTCGCCCACGCCCTCTCGTCCTGCGCCGCCAGCGCCACGGTCACCAACTCCGCGCTCGGCGAGAGCAGCGGCAGCCACACGTCATAGAAGTCGCGCTTGGCGAACTCGCTCTTGGGCACGCCGCGCGGCGGCCGGCGCACGGTGCCGAGCCGCGGGCCCTCGTCGCGTCCGCGCGGCGATCCCAATCTGACGATGTGCACGCTCATGGCCCCTCCGATGCCGCGCGATCACCCGCTCGTGTCGCGCCGCTAGCCCTTCGCGTCCTCGTCGCCCGCGAAGTACTCGACCTGCGTGTCCTTCTTGAAGATGTAGCGCTTGCGCTCGGGGCCGGCCTGGATCGCGGACGAGACCTTGCCCGAGTCCGGGTACTCGACGACGTCGACGCCCATGCTCACGCCCAGCGCGAGGTAGATGAACGGCTCGGTGCCGTCGTTGATGAGCTGATGCGCGCCGGCGCCCGGCGGGAACGCGACCCAGTCGCCCGCGCCGACCGCGGTGAGGCCGTCGGGTGTGCGCACCTTGGCGGTGCCCGAGACGACGAAGAGCGCCTCCTCGGTGACGTGGTGCATGTGGAACGGGAACGACTTCTTGCCGGGCGCGAGCTCCCACAGACCGGCGGACATCTTGCCGGTGCTGCCCAGCTCCTTGCGGCGCTGGCCGTAGTTGCCCTGCTTGAGTGCGTCGGCCCAGGTGACGTCGTTGGTCTTGACGAGCTTCATGTGTGGCCTCCGGAGCGTTGCATTGTGATTCGCGGGCTGAGAAGTCAGGACGGCTGGATCAAGTCGTACAACTTCATCTTCTCTTCACCCTTGGCCGCTGAGATGGCCCTGTCGAACGCGCGACCCCACTCAAGTACTCGTAGGAGGTCGATCGCATCGCCTCTCTCTGCCACTTGCACCTGCCCGAAGATACTGCCGGTGGCTGCCTCGTGCATGACGTTGCAGATGGCCTCAAGGTCCTCAATGAACACTCGATCCTCTCCCTTCTCGAATACCCCGAGGGTCAGGTCCTTGAGGAAAGCGTTCTTGTCGAGATGCGCGATCAACTTGTTTCTTGCTGGGACAATCTTCGTGCGGAACGCTTGGAGCTTGGCCCAGAGACCCAAGAGGGAAGACTTGTGTGGCTCCGGCCAATCAATCGTTTCAAGGAGATTGGCGATGGTGAAGTTCTCGTTGCCCATCGACCGAGGAGGGTCCGTAATTCGAGCGAAGGACAAGAGCAGATACTCGATCATCACTCGGTTGAGGTCGTCAAAGAACCGAAAGGCCGTAGCATTCCTGGTTTCGAAGGTTCGCTGATTTTCGAAGAGAACTGTGTAGTTGTGCCAGACGCTCTTCAGCCAGACAAAGTGCTGCCCCAATTGAGCGACCGCTTGACGAGCCTCTTCGCTAGACACTTCAAGCATCGTTCTTCCCATCAT
>JAFEBC010000641.1 GCA_018266095.1 Deltaproteobacteria bacterium | reverse complement strand
GCTCTCGCCCGACAGCCGCGCGGGACGCTGGCTCGCCAAGCACCCCGAAGGCGTGGGCACGCTCGCGTTCCAGGTCGAGGACATCGAGCGCACCTGGCGCGTCCTCGAGCAGCGCGGCGGCACCATGATCGACGACATCCGCCGCTTCACCGACGCGCGCGGAGGCAAGCTGGCGACGTTCTCGATCACCACGCCGTTCGGCAACACGACGTTCCGCTTCGTGCAGCGCGACGGCTACCGCGCCACCTTCCCGGGCATGTCCGTCTACGAGACGCCGCGCGGCGGAAAGAATCGCTTCGGCTTCCGCGCCGTGGACCACATCACCTCGAACTTCCGCACGCTCAAGCCGATGGAGCTGTGGATGAAGCACGTGATGGGCATGGAGGAGTTCTGGAGCATCGCGTTTCACACGTCGGACGAGATCGACCGCGGCAACCAGCACGGCTCGGGCCTCAAGTCGATCGTGCTCTGGGATCCGAAGAGCGGCGTGAAGTTCGCCAACAACGAGCCCGCGCGGCCGAACTTCCGCCAGTCGCAGATCAACACCTTCGTCGAGCAGCACCACGACAACGGCGTGCAGCACCTGGCCCTGGAGGTGAAGGACATCGTGGCCTCCGTGCGCGCGATGCGCGAGCAGCCGGGCCTCGGGTTCTTGAGCACGCCGGCCTCGTATTACGACTACATGCCTGAGCGTATTGCGAAGACGGGCATCGAGGTCATCGACGAGAAGGTCGAGGATCTGCGCGAGCTGGGCATCCTGCTCGACGGCGGCAAGAAGCACTCGTACCTCTTGCAGATCTTCATGAAGGAGAAGGGCCACCTCTTGAACGACCAGAAGGCGGGCCCGTTCTTCTACGAGATCATCCAGCGCAAGGGCGATCGCGGCTTCGGCGGCGGCAACTTCCGCGCGCTGTTCGAGAGCATCGAGCGCGCGCAGCGTGAGTCGGCCCAGCCGGCGCAGCGGAGCTAGAGCCGATGATCGAGCGCACCGCGGTCGGGACGTTCCCAGCGAAGCACCACATCGCGCTGCGCGACTCGGCGGGCGCGCTCTTGCACGAGGAGTGCATCACGCAGGACGGCTTCGAGGGGCCGTACACGATCGCGTACCACCTGCGCGCGCCGCACACGGTGAAGGTGGCCGCGCCGAAGAGCGCGTGGACGCTCGAGGCCGCGGCTGAACGTCCGCTCGCCAAGCGTCACTATCGCTCGCAGGAGCTGAAGACCACAGGCGGCGAAGCGGCGCGCACGCGGGTGCCGCTGCTGTTCAACGCGGACGTCACGCTCGGCATCGTCAAGCCGGACGCGGACGACACGACGTACTTCTGCAACGTGGACGGCGACGAGCTGTTCTATGTGCACGCGGGCGGCGGCACGGTGCGCACGCAGTTCGGCGATCTCGCGTTCGTGGCCGAGGACTACGTCTTCCTGCCGCGCGGGACGATCTATCGCTTCCTGCCCACGCAGGGCGCAGCGCAGCACTGGCTCTTCATGGAGCTCAAGGGCGGCCTGCACCTGCCGCGTCAGTGGCGCAACGAGGTCGGCCAACTGCGCATGGACGCGCCGTACTCGCACCGCGACTTCAAGAAGGTGCAGTTCCGCGGCCCGCTCGACGAAGGCCTGCGCGACCTCACGGTGAAGCGCGGCGAACGCCTGCACGGCTTCGCGTACAAGGATTCCCCGCTCGACGTCGTGGGCTGGGACGGCGCGGTCTATCCGTGGGTCTTCCCCATCCTGAACTTCCAGCCGCGCGCGGGACTCGTGCACCTGCCGCCCACGTGGCACGGGACCTTCGCGTCGCGCGGCTCGCTCATCTGCTCGTTCGTGCCGCGCATGGTCGACTTCCATCCGGAGGCGATCCCGTGCCCGTATCCGCACAGCTCGGTCGACGTGGACGAGTTCATCTTCTACTGCCGCGGCAACTTCACCTCGCGCCGCGGCGTGGCGCCCGGGAGCATCAGCCACCACCCGCCGGGCATCCCGCACGGCCCCCACCCGGGCGCGTACGAGGGCAGCATCGGGCACAAGAGCACGAGCGAGATGGCCGTGATGCTGGACCTGGCCAAGCCGCTGCACCCGACGCCGGCGGCGCTGGCGATCGAGGACGCGGGGTATCACGACAGCTTCATTCCGTAGGCGTTCCGGTTTGCTCCAGCGATCCAGAGTGCGGATCTTGCTCGGGCGATGATTCACCGCAGAGACGCAGAAGCGCAGAAGTTTGTTGATCAGACCAAGCCAACTTCTGCGCTTCGGCGCCGCTGCGTTGAGTGATCGGGCAAGCACTTCCTACCCATCGGAGTCGCCGGTCCCTTGCGAGGAGCGATCTTGTCGACGAATCCGGTTGTGATCGCAGGCGGCGGACCCACGGGCATGATGCTCGCGGCCGAGCTGAAGCTCGCGGGTGTCGACGCGCTCGTCATCGAACGGCGCACCACGCAGGAATTGCCGAGCGCCCGCTCTGGCGGACTGCACGCGCGCACGATTGAGGTGCTCGATCAGCGCGGCGTGGCCGAGCGGTTCCTCGCGGAAGGCAAGCCCATGCAGGTCGCGGGCTTCGCCATGATCCGCCTCGACATCAGCGACTTTCCCACGCGGCACAACTACGGCCTCGCGCTCTGGCAGAGCCACTTCGAGCGCATCCTCGCGGGCTGGGTGAGTGAGCTCGGCGTGCAGACGCTGCGCGGAGTCGAGGTGACTGGCTTCACGCAAGATGCCGAGGGCGTCGACGTGACCCTCTCGGACGGCCGCACGCTGCGCGCGCAGTTCCTCGTGGGCTGCGATGGCGGACGCAGCCTCGTGCGCAAGCAGGCCGGCATCGACTTCCCGGGATGGGACGCGTCGGTGAGCTACCTCATCGCCGAGGGCACCATGACCGCGCCCGCGCTCGGCATCCGCCACGGCCTCAAGGGCGTGAACGCGATCGGGCAGCGCGAGGGCGATCGCGTGGGCCTCGTGCTGATCGAGCCCGAGGTGCGCAAGGGCGACGCGCCCACGATGGACGAGCTGCGCGCGGCGCTCCTGGACGTGTACGGCAGCGACTTCGGCCTGCGCGAGGTGACGTTCCTCTCGCGCTTCACCGATGCGGCGCGCCAGGCGGCGGCGTATCGCAAGGGCCGCGTGCTGCTCGCGGGCGATTCCGCGCACATCCACGCGCCGACGGGTGGACAGGGACTGAACACGGGCGTGCAGGACGCCGTGAACCTGGGCTGGAAGCTGGCGCAGGTGGTGAAGGGCATCTCGCCCGAGTCGCTGCTCGACACCTACCAGGCCGAGCGGCAGCCTGTGGGCGCGCGCGTGCTCGAGCTGACGATGGCGCAGACGGCCCTGCTGCGCGGGGACGATCGCACCGCGGCGCTGCGCAAGACGATGGCGGACCTGTTCAAGCTCGACGAGCCGCGCAAGCGCTACGCGGGGATGATGTCGGCGCTCGACCTGCACTACGACTTCGGCTCCACGATCGCGCCTTCGGGAACCGAAGGGTCCGCTGCGCAAGCCGCACATCCGCTCGTGGGTCGGCGCATGCCGGATCTCGAGATCACCACCGAGGCCGGTCCGCGGCGCGTGTTCACGTTCCTGCACCGCGCGCGTCCGTTGCTGCTCGATCTCGGCGCGCCGCGCTCGCTCGAGCTGGGGCCGTGGAGCGATCGCGTGCAGCGCGTGGACGCCCGCTACACAGGCCCTTGGGAGCTCCCTGTGCTGGGCGTGGTCAGCGCGCCCTCTGCCGTGCTGGTGCGGCCCGATGGTCACGTCGCGTGGGTCGGCGAGGGCTCGGATCGCGGCCTCCAGGATGCGCTGCGCGCTTGGTTCTAGTGCCGCGGTCGATCCTTCGGAGGTGTTGCGCCAAGGCGTTGATTCACCGCAGAGGCGCCGAAGCGCAGAGCATCTTTTCAGACCACCTTCTGCGCTTCTGCGTCGCTGCGGTGAGTGATCGGGCGCGCACTTCGATCGATGTGTCGCGCCATCCCAACGCTGCGACCCTCACGCCACCGACAGCTTCGCCACCATGGGCTCGGTCATGGCCTCGTGCGGGTCAGACACCATCGGCGGCCGCGCATACTGCCGCGTCATCAGCCGCGCCTCGAGCGCCGCCGACAAGAGCGTGAACCGCGACTTCGCCTTCGCCAAGAGGTGCCCCTCCTGCTTCCACGTGAGCGTCGCCCTGCACGAGCGCGCCGAGTCCACCTTCTTGCCGCCCTGCATCTCCGCGGTCACCGTCACCTCGATGTCCACGCCCAGCTTGGCCCAGCAGAGGAACTCGAGGTCGATGTTGTGCAGCACGAAGCGGCTGTCGATGGGCGTGCCGTAGTAGAGGTGCGAGATCGCCTTCAGGAGCTGGCGCCCCATGTCGACGAACGTGGTCCCCGACACGTGGTTGGCGATGGCTGGGTTCTCGTACAGATACGGGTGCGTGCCGTCGATGTTGAACACGCTGCGGTAGGTGTGCGGCGCCGCGCAGGCCTCGACGCTGCGCACGAGAAGGTTCGCCTCCGACGAGACGTGGGCCAGCGCGGGGGTGATGCCGTGGACGGGGGACATGGGGACCTCGTGTGGTGGAAGGAGGAAGCTCTAAGCGGTGGGACGCAGCGCGGGGCTGCAGTGGACGTCGAGCCAGCCGGCGATGCGGCGGAGGGCCTCGCGGAGCTCGTCGAGTGAGCTGGCGTAGGAGAGGCGCAGGTGACCTTCGCCGCTGGGTCCGAAGCTCGTGCCCGCGAGGACGGCGACGCCGAGCTCCTCGAGCCAGCGATCTTGCAGCTCGCGCGCGGAGCGGCCCGTGCCGCGGATGTCCGGGAACGCGAAGAAGGCGCCGTCGGGACGCTTGCACGAGAGACCCGGCAGGCGATCGAGCGCGGGCACGAGCAGCTCGCGCCGCGTGTGGAACGTGTCGACCATCCGCGTGATGTCGTCCTGCGGCCCGTTGAGCGCCGCGATGCCCGCGTGCTGCGCCGAGGCGTTCACGCACGAGTAGATGTTGATGGCGAGCCGCGCCGCCACCTCGGCGAGGTTGCCCGGCCAGATGCCCCAGCCCACGCGCCAGCCCGACATCGCGTACGTCTTGGAGAGGCCGTCGAGCACGATCAGCCGCTCGCGCAGCGACTCGTACTCGAGCAGGCTCGTGTGCCGCGCGCGGCCGAACACGAGGCGCGAGTAGATCTCGTCCGAGAGCACGTAGACTTGCGGATGCCACTGCAGCCCGAGCACCAGGCGATCGAGCTCGGCGCGCGGGATCACCTCGCCGGTGGGATTCGACGGGCTGTTCAGGATCACGAGCCGCGTGCGCGGCGTGATGCGCGAGAGGATGGCGTCGGCCGAGAAGGCGCCGCACCCTGCTCCGCCGGGTGGATAAGCGATCGCGGTGGCGCCGGAGAAGTCGATCATCGAGCGATAGATGGGATAGCCCGGATCCGGAGTGAGCACTTCGACCCCGGGCTGGCCCAGCATCATCAGCGCGAACGAGAGCGTGACCTTGCCACCGGGCGCGACCACGACCTGCGCCGGGTCCACGCGCGCGCCGAAGCGGCGGAAGGCGTCGGCGGCGATGGCCTCGCGCAGCTTGAGGATCCCGTTGGCCGGCGTGTAGCCGTGGTGCCCGTCGACGAGCGCGCGGCACCCGGCCTCGACGATGTGCGGCGGCGTGGGGAAGTCCGATTGGCCGATGCCGAGGTTGATGACGGAGCGGCCGCGGGCGGCGAGCGCTTGGGCGCGGGCGAGGACCTCGAAGGCGGTCTCGGTGCCGAGCGAAGCGATGTGGGGCGCGAGGTGCATGGGGGCCTGGATGGAGACTTGCGAGAGGGCGGCTGTGACGGAGAGTGCGGCCTTCAGACAGGAGTGGCGGCGTGGGGAAAACGTGTCGCGCTCCGGATCACGATTCTCCGCGTCGCTGACTTTGGCCAGACGAAGGAGGCACCGCGGGGCAGCGCCTACGCGCTCCGAGGTCCGCGCAGCGCGCCTTCAATGCCCGGCGCGCTCACCGCTTCGGGCTCGCCGGCGCATCCAGCTTGGCGAGCTCGGCGTCGACGGTGGCGATGGCCTGCACCACCTGCGCGGGCATGTCCTTGTCCTGCGCCAGGAGCGCGCCCTTCTCGGCCTGCGCCGCGTACGACTGGCCCGCCTCCACGTACTTCTCGCGCGCTGCGCGCAGGCACCTGCGGGCCGTCTCGGCGTCGTGGGCGGGCGCGGCGATGTCGGAGGCGATGGCGGTGTTGGTGTCCGCGATCTTGATCAGATCCACGGTCACGTCGCGCCAGGCCTGCACGTTCTGCGGATCGGCGGCCTGCGCAGCGCGATCGGCCGCCAGCACGCTCTCGTAGATCTCCAGCGCGCCCTTCAGGTCCTTGCGCTTCACGTAGCCGTTGGCGATGCGCACGCGCGCGCTCTGCAGGTCGCGACGCGCCGAGGCGCTCTGGGGCTGATCGGCGGCCAGCTTCTCGCGCAGGGCCAGGGCCTCGCGCTGCTGCGCAGTGGCGCCCGTGATGTCGCCCTTGGCGAGCCCGGCGTCGGCCACCTTGAGCAGGATCACCGAGAGCACACGCCGCGCGACCGGATCGGCGGTGCCGCTGCTCGTCAGCGCGCGCAGCCGCTCAAGCGCGTGCGTGTAGCTCGCCAGGGCTTCGTCGGGCTTCTTCTGCATCCCCAGCACGTCGCCGATGTCGGATTCGAGGCGCCCGATCTTGAGCTGCATGGCCGGTGTCGAGGCGACCGGCAGGTCCAGCAAGCTCTGGCGCGCCTCCCGCGCGGCCGAGAGCGAGGCGTCGAGATCGCCGATGCTGAAGAGCACGTCGCTGAGCACGCGCAGGATCTCGGGCCGGTGCTCGGGGATCCACGGATCGGCGGGCCGCAGCGCGCGCAGACGATCGGCCGCGGCCAGCGCCTTCTCCAGGCTCGCGCGCGCGCCCTTGAGATCGCCCAGGTGCTGCTGCGCGGTCCCGTTGCCCTGCACGTCGCCCAGCCGCTGGTACCCTTCGGCGAGGCTCTGCAAGAGCTGCGGATCGTCAGGCGCGGTGGCCGCGAGTCCGTCCAGGAAGGTGAGCGCACGCTCGACCAGGAGCTTGCGCGCGGGCGTGCTGCCGGGGAGCTGCGCGATGGCGTCGTGCAGCTCGAAGATGAGCTGGTTGGCCATGCGCTGCAGGTCCTGCGAGCGGCGCTCGGCCAGCGTCTTCTGCTCCCGCGCGACGCGCGCCTCCCAGGTGGTGGCCACGATGCCCGCGACGAGCGAGAGCGCGACCGCGGCCGCGGCCGCCACGGCGAGCCGGTTGCGCTGCACGAAGCGCGTGACGCGGTACATCGCCGAATCGGGGCGCGCCTGCACCGGGCGCCCTTCGAGGTGCCGCTGCACGTCCTCGGCGAACGCGTGCACGGTCGGATAGCGCGCCGCGGGTTCGAGCTTGAGCGCCTTGAGCACGATGGTGTCGAGGTCGCCCACGAGCGCGCGCGCCCGCGCCGGCTCCGCGCAACGTTCGCTCGGCCTGGCGACGGTGATCTTCTCCAGCGCCGCGCGCAGTCCCTCCTGCTGCTGCTCGCGCGTGAACTTGTAGGGGCGCTCGCCGCTCAAGAGCTCGTAGAGCACCACGCCCATCGAGTACACATCCGACGCCACGCCGATGGGCCCGCCCGCGAGCTGCTCCGGCGACGCGTACGACGGCGTGGACGCGCGTCCGCCCTGCTGCGTGGCCTCGCTCTCTGCGCTAATCAGGCCGTCGCCCTCGAGCAGCCGCGCGATGCCGAAGTCCAGGAGCTGCACCTGGCCCGCGCTGGTCACCAGGATGTTCGAGGGCTTCAGATCGCGGTGCACCACCAGGCGCTCGTGCGCGTGCGCCACCGCGGCCGCGATCTGCATGAAGAGGTCCAGGCGTTCGCGGACCCCCAGCGAGCGCTTGATGGCGAAGGTGTCGATGGGCTCGCCCTCGACGTACTCGAGCGCGAGGAACGGCTGGCCCGCGTCGGTCACGCCCGCGTCGAGGAGCCGCGCGATGTGCGGATGCGCCAGCGTGCCGAGGATGTCGCGCTCCTGATCGAGGCGGGCCGCGAGCGTGTGCACCAGCCCGGACGTGCGCGGGAGCTTGAGCGCCACCGGCTGCTTCAGGAGCACGTCGGCGCGCGCGGCGAGCAACACCACGCCCATGCCACCCTCGCCCAGCGGCCGCAGCAGGCGAT
>JAFEBC010000640.1 GCA_018266095.1 Deltaproteobacteria bacterium | reverse complement strand
GTGCCCTTGCCGACCTCCTTGGTCGTGAAGAAGGGCTCGAAGATGCGGTCGCGCACCTGCGGAGGCATGCCGCTGCCCGTGTCCGACACGCGCAGGTGCACCCAGTTGCCCTGGTGCGCGATCATCGTCTCCTTGTTCATCGGAGGCTTGACCGCGTTCTCCGCCTCGAAGGTCAGGAAGCCGCCGGCCGGCATCGCGTCGCGTGCGTTCACGGCCAGGTTGAGCAGCGCCTGGTGCAGCTGCGTCGGGTCGCCCGCGAGCGCGCGCACGTCGGTCGCCACGGTCACGCCGATGCTGATGTCCTTGGGGAACGTGTCCTTGGCGATGCGCGCCACGTCGCGGATGAGGTCCGCCGGATGCACCGCGAGCCGCTTGCCATCGACGCCACGGGCGAACGACAGCACCTGGCGCACCATGTCCGCGCCGCGCACGGCCGAAGCCTCGACCGTCTCCAGCGTCTCCAGCACGACAGGATCGAGCTCCTGCTGCATGCGCAGCATGTCGATCGACACGATGATGGGCGTGAGCACGTTGTTCAAGTCGTGCGCGATGCCGCCGGCGAGCGTGCCGATGCTCTCCATGCGCTGCGCGCGCATGTACTGCCGCTCCAGCGCGCGCCGCTCCGTCTCGTCCGTCGCGATCGACAGCACCGAGTTCGGCTCGCCCGACTTGTCGCGCACGAGCGACCAGCGCACCGACCACACCACCTCGCGGCCGCGCAGCACCGACTCGACCTCGCCGGACCACTCGCCCTTCTCGCGCAGGCAATCGTTGGCCGCCTTCCAGACCTCGTCGCTCATGGGAATGAGCTCGCGGTAGTGCCGCCCGAACGCCTGGTCCGGCCCGATGCCCAGCATCTTCTCGGCCGCGCGGTTCCAGTGCAGCACCTGGTCCGACAGGTCGCGCACGAGGATCGCGTCGTTGGCGGCATCGAGCAGCGCAGCCTGCTCGCGCAGACGCACCTCGGTCTTGCGCTTCTCGGTGACGTCGTCCATCAGCGCGACGTACGCGGGCTGGCCGTCCCAATCGACGACGCCGGCCACCACTTCGACATTGATGAGCGAGCCGTCCTTCTTGCGGTGCCGCGACGACATCCGCTTCCACGGCTCCTCGACGGCGCGCGCGACCACGCGCTCAAGCCGCGGCACGTCCTCTTCCGGACGCACGTCCTTCAAGGTCATGCGCAAGAACTCATCGCGCGACCAGCCGTAGTGCGCGACAGCCGCGGGGTTCACGTCGAGGAACCACAGCGTCTGCGGATCGATGATCCACATCGGCATCGGGCTCGCCTCGAACAGCGTGCGGTAGCGGCGCTCGCTCGACTGCAGGTCCGCGTCGACGCGCTTGCGCTCGGTGATGTCGCGCTCGATGGCGACCCAGTGCGTGAGCTTGCCGTCATCGTCGTGCAGCGGGACGATGTCGAGCTCCATCCAGAACGGCTTGCCGCCCTTGGTGTAGTAGAGGAGCTCTTCGCGCAGCGGCTCACCGCGGCCGGTCGCGCGCCGGATGCGCTCGAGGGCGCTGCGGTTGGTGGCCTCGCCGTGCAGGAAGCTCGCGGGCTTGCCGAGAACTTCATGGCGCCGCCAACCAGTGAGGCGCTCGAAGGCGTCGTTCACAAAGCGCAGCCGCCGGCCATCCTGCGACACGGGCGCAGCGTCAGTCACGACCACGACGTCATTGAGGCGCTCGACGGCCTTCTTGAGCAGACGCAGCTCGTCCTCGACGTGGTGCTTGGACAGCGCGAGCTCCGCCATCTCCAGCGCCATCGAGATCGTGGCCCACTCTTCCGTCGTCGGCCCGCGCGGCACCGACGTGTACACCGCCAGCGTCCCCAGCACGACGCCCTTGGCGATCACCGGCACCGACCAGCACGCGCGCAGCCCGTGCTGCGCCGCGAACCCGCGCAGGTTCGCCCAGCTCGGGTCCGTCGAGATGTCCGTCGTCACCACCGGCCGCCGCTCGAACGCCGCGGTGCCGCAGGAGCCCACGCCCGGCCCTGTGGTCATGCCCAGGAGCGCCTGACCGTACGTCGGCGGCAGGCTGGGCGCGATGGCCAGCTTCACTTCCTTCGAGATGTCGTCGATCTGGAGGATCGTCGCGGCCAGGATCCCTGGCATCTGCGACTCGAGCAGCTTGCAGATGCGCGTGAGCACCGACGGCAACGGCTCATCGTGCGCGAGGGCATCGACCACGCCCCGCTCATCGCGCTCCTTGGCGCGTTCGAGCTCACGGGCGAACTCGCCGATGCTCATCGTCGCCACGGACTGGTCGCTTAGGGAAGGTCCGTCTGACAAAAGAGACTCCCGCTCGTCATCACGCACGAGCGCTGACTCTGCAAGGCCTGGGCCGAGGCGAAAGAGCGTTCACCAGAGGGCAGCGGCGAATGTAGGTATTTGCCTACACTGGAGGCGGGTCCCCGAAATCTGGAGCCGATTGGAGATCCCCGGGATCCTACGCTCCGCCGTGTACCCGAATTGACCACCTGCGTCGCTTCTCGTGCCTGTGTGTCGACACAATCACTTTGAGAACAAAGGCTCCGTCGCCATGCGCCTGGTCGCTCTCGCCATCGTCGTCGCAGCCCTCGCCGGCACGCAGGCCCGCGCGGCCCCGGCCTTCCCGATCCCCGACGGCACCTACGAGGGCAAGGGTGTGGTCTCGCTCGACAAGAACACACCCGGCGCGCTGCGGATGGCGTTCCTGGATCTCTCGGGCAAGGTGTCGAGCGGTGAGTTCTTCTCGCACCGCGAGCTCAAGGCGGGCGTGTTCCGCGGGTACTACACGGCGACGATCGGCAAGGTGAAGACGCGGCAGCCGGTGGCGTATGGGCTCAGGTACGTGTCGGGGAGTGGGACGAACCTCATCGTCTTCAAGAGCCCGTCACTCATCTACGCAACGGCTGGGGCATCGGCGAACAAGACAAGTAACTCCACCATCACGGCGCGCACCAGCTTTTCCACCAGCAAATGCTGGTGTATTCTCTGGTCATGTCAACCGCCCAGAAGATCACCCTCAGCGTCCCCGAAGACCTCCTCGCTTCCGCCCGCCGAGTGACAGGCCAGGGCGTCACCGCCACGATCGTCGAGGCGCTGCGTGAATTGGAGCGGCGCGGTCAACGCTCGGCCCTGCGCAAGCTGCGCGGCAAGCTCGACTTCAAGCTCGATCTGCGGTCCACGCGCCGATGATCCTCGTCGACACCAGCGTCTGGGCTGATTTCTTCCGCGGAAAGGAGCCGGCGGCGGCGCGGGTGGACGAGCTCCTCGAGGCCGATGAAGTCGCGCTCGCAGGTCCAATCGTGACTGAACTGCTGCGCGGTGTGCGCTCGCCCAAGGCGCGCGCCGACCTCGAGGCAGCGCTCGCCGGCTGCCACGTGCTGGCCGACCCCGCCGGCCTCTGGCGTGACGCCGGCCTGTTGGGGGCTGCGGCAGGAAAAAAGGGGCACACCGTCAAGACTCTTGACCTGCTGATCGCGACTTACGCAATTGCACACGACGTCGCGCTGCTCACCTCCGATTCAGACTTCGTCAAGCTTCGGGACGCTGGGTTCGCCCTACGTCTGGCATCCGCCGTAGTATGAACTGCGCATGCGCACCTTCGCGATCCTCTTGGCGATGATGTCCGCTCTCTCTTGCGCCACTGCTCAGCACACCGGTTCCCAGCCCGCGGCCCCCCTCGGCGACACCTTCGTCCCCGGCCCCGCCGGCAAGCTCTTCGTCTCGGACGGCGGCTCCGGCACCGCGCTCCCCATCCTGTTCGTCCACGGCCTCGGCGGCCATCCGGTGCAACATGGGCAGCTACCACGCGGACGCGGACAGCAAGGCGTACGCGGGGCCGCTGTTCTGCATCGACAGCGAGGAGAACAAGTTCCCCGGCAGCGCCTGCGCGGTGTTCAAGCGCGGCAAGCGCATGCGGCTCGCGGGCGTGGGGCACTGGATGATGCTGGACGACCCGGCGGCGTTCGCGAAGGCGCTCGACGCGGTGCTGGCTGAGGTGGCGGCGCGCTGACGCGAAGACCGCCAGGAACCTCGCGGAGATCCACCCGAAGAGGTTGTAGGAGCGAACGTGCCGCTGCCGAGCCATCCCTCGAAAACGCCTGCCACCGACCTGGCGACTGGCCTCACTCACGCCGAGGCCGCGCAGCGGCTCGCCGCCGTCGGTGCGAACGAGATCGGGTCTTCGCGCCTGAAGTCGCGCCTGATCGAGCTCGCGAAGATCTTCTTGGACCCGATGGGCCTCATGCTGCTCGGCCTGGCGGCGCTCCACGCCATCCTGGGAGCGCGCGGCGACGCCATCATCCTTCTCATCGCGTGGCTCCCGGTCACCGCGGTGGATGTGGTGTTGGAGCTGCGCGCGTCCGTCGCCCTCAAGGCGCTCCAGGGTCTCTTGAGCCCCGTGGCCAAGGTGCTGCGAGAGGGAGCGGTCCGCGAGGTGTCGATCCGCGACCTCGTGCCGGGCGATCTGCTCTTGTTCGAAGAGGGCCAGACGCTCCCCGCGGATGGGCGCGTCGTCGAAGGCGAGGGCCTGACCGTCAACGAGTCGGCCCTCACGGGAGAATCGGTCCCGATCGAGAAGGATCCCGGCCAGGTGTTCTTCAGCGGCACGCAGATCCTCGCGGGCCGGGGCGTCGGCCAGATCGAGGTGACCGGGCGGCAGACGCGCCTCGGCAAGATCACGGAGACCCTCCAGGACGTCCAGGGCACCGCGAGTCCGCTCAAGCGCAAGGTCGATCGCCTGGTGCGGGTCGTGCTCCTCGCCGCTGTCGTCCTCGCCGCCGTCCTCTTGGCCGTCGAGCTCGTTCGCACTCACGATCTCGTCCAGAGCCTGATCGTCGCGCTGACGTTCGGGATGTCGGCGGTGCCCGAGGAGTTCCCGCTCGTCTTCGCCCTGTATCTGAGCCTGGGTGCGTGGCGGCTCGCTCGGCGCAAGGTGCTGGTCAAGTCCCTCCCGAGCGTCGAGGCGCTCGGCAGCGCGGACGTCCTCTGCACCGACAAGACGGGCACGCTGACCGAGGGGCGCTTCCAGCTCACGGAGCTCCGGGGCCTGCGCGCCACGGATCGGACCACCTGGGAGGCCGCGCTCATGGCCTGCGAGCCGAGGCCGGTCGACGCGATGGAGGTGGCGATCCACGCGATGGGCAGCGCGCATCTGGACGCGCTGAAGGCGTGGAGCCTCG
>JAFEBC010000063.1 GCA_018266095.1 Deltaproteobacteria bacterium | reverse complement strand
CCTCGCCCTGCTTGGAGTCGGCGGGGAGCTTGAAGTCTTCGGCGCCCTCGACCGCGCAGGCCGGGCCGCCGTTCTTGCACGTGTCGCCGGCCTTGAAGGTGGTGGCGAGCGTGTACTTGCCCGAGTCGCCCGCGTCGTCGGCGGTGACCTTGACGAAGTAGTCGCCGGGAGGCGCGTCGGCGAGCTTGAAGCCGACCACCGGGTCGATCTTCACCGGCGCGCCCGAGGCAGGCTGTACCTCGGCGGAGAGCTTGGCGGACTCCTCCTTGCCGAACTTGATGGTGAACTCGCCCTCGCCCTGCAGCGAGACCTTCCAGTAGTTGGTGCGGCGCATCGCCGAGTAGTCGACCGTGTCGGAGACGAGGCCCTTGTCGGCCGGGAGGTCACGCGCGCCGCCCTGCGCCTTGTAGGGGCCGTTGGCGCCGTCCGGATCGGCCGGCTTGAACATGGTGGTGACCTTGAAGCCGGTCTTGACGGCCTCCTTCCAGCTCTCGTTCACGACCACGTAGATGTCGCCCGCCTGGACGTCCTGCACGGTGAGCTTCTTGTCCGCCTGGTCCTTGGTGGTGGCGATGGGCACGTTGCCGTCGGCGAACACGTTGATGTCGATCTGCACCGAGGCGGTGGCCGGCTTGGCGGTGATGATGAGCGTGCCCGGCGCCGGGATCTCGTAGTGGAAGCCAGAGGCATAGCCCGCGCCCTCATCCGTCAGCGCGCCGCTCATCGGCTTGTTGAGGGTGCCGTCCGCGGAGGCACCGCGGAAGTTGTACGTGGGCGCCGACCCGAGCGGATTCCAGCGGGCGTGGCAGCCAGTGAGCGCGGCGAGAGCGAGGAGCGCGCAGGTCGCGCGGAGGAAAGACGACGATGCCATGTCTCTAGAGTCCTTTCACGAGGTGCAGCGGAATGCCGTCTTAGCAGGAGTCTCCACAATCAGCCAGTGCGTTCGGTCGCACTGCGTCGAAGACGCGTCATGCCCGTCCGGTCACGGGTCCAACCCATATTTCGCCGGATTATTCCCGATGATGGCGGCCGCGATGATCTGCGGCACGTACTCCAAGGTCTCGTCGGGGAGCTTCTTGAGGCGGTACAGGTGCCAGAAGTCGCGCTTCTCCTTGCGGAAGCCGCCCGGCGTGCTGAGCGCGATGCCGCGGAGCACCTTGCGCATGCCGGCCTCGCCCTTGTTGTAGCTGGCGATGGCGAGCATGAACGAGTCGGAGCCGAAGTCGGCGAGCAGGCACACGAGGTACTGCGCGGCCGCGTGCGTGAGCTTGGCCACGTCGGTGCGCTCGTCGTAGCCGCCGTCCTTCCAGTTGTCGGCGACGCGCAGGCCGTACTCGCGCGCGGTGGAGGGCATGAACTGCCACATGCCGCGGGCGCCGACCGCGCTCTCAGCGAACGGGTCGAACTGCGACTCGGTCCAGGCGACGTACGCCATCTCCTCGGGCATGCCGAGGGCCGAGAACTCCTTCACGATGATGGGCCAGTACTGCTTCTTGTGCTTCCACACCACCGTCTTGGTGTTCGAGCGCGCCATCGTCCTCTCGATGTGGAACTTCACGCGCTCCTTGAAGATGGGCGGCACCGCGTAGCTGTCTGCGTCGAACTTGCGCAGGATCTTGCGGATCTCGCGGTCGAGGTCGTCGCCGGTGTTCTGCGCCTCGGCGGCCTTGGCCTTGTCCTTCTGCTCCAGCTCGGTCTGCGCCTTCATGGCCGTGCCGGTGAGGAGCGTGAGCTGCTCCTCCAGCGACTGCAGCTTGTCGGGGTCGGACTCGAGCTGCATCTGGAGCTGCAGCTTCTGGATGGCCTGGTCGGCGTTCTTCTTCTTGTTGACGATGGCCTCGAGCTGCTTGTTCTGCTCCCAGATGACGAAGCCGAGGCCCGCGACCACGATGGCGGCCATGCCCATCACCGCGAGCACGACCTTGATCCACTTGCGCGCGTCCTTCTTCTCGGTGACGGCCTCCACCTTCTTCAAGGTGTCGGCCATGATGAACATGGTCTGGCCCGAGTTCTGGCCGCCCGACATCGCGCGCGCCTCGGAGATCTTGCGCTGCGCCTCCTGCGCGAGCTGGTCCGAGCTCTTGCTGGTGTCCACCTCGACCGCCGGCTTCTTGGCCATCGGCGGTGAGCCGTAGGGCGAAGGCGGAGGACCGCCGAAGGGCGAGGGAGGAGGCGCGCCGAAGCCGTTGCCGCCGCCGCCACCGCCGAAGCCCGCGGAGGGCCCGCCGGTGTCGAGCTCGAACTTGGCCTCGGGCCCGCCCGCGCCGAACTGGATCTTGTCGCCCACGCGCAGCTTCACCGGCGACTGCGGGGCGATGCGCTTGCCGTTGACGAGCGTGCCGTTGGAGGCGCCCACGTCGACGAGCGTGTAGTTCGAGCCGTCGAAGCGGATCTCGGCGTGGCGCGTGGACACCTTGGTGTCCATCTGCGGATTGAAGCAGATGTCGTTGTCGGTCCCTCGGCCGATGCGAATGACCGCCTTGGGAGACGTCGAGGCCGTGCCCATCATGCTTCCAGACAGATGCGTCAAGCGGATCATGCCCGCATCTTAGGAGCAGCCACGGTCGCGCTCAAGGAGCGAGTGTTGCGGTGTCGCTGCACGCTGCCGCTCACGTCACAAGCGGCGGCAGCGGCGCGACGAACGTCTTAGCTGCGACGTCTGCGACTTGCTGCGCGCGAACCTTACTTCGTGCCCGTCCCAGCCGTGATGCCCGTGGTCTGGTCGATGTGCTCTTCGTAGTACTCGGTGGTCTTCTCGCGCGCCTTCACCTTGCCGAGCGAAGCCTCGAGCGCGGCCGACACGCTCTCGCACGAGGGCCCGGCGACGCAGAGCACTTTGATGCTCACTTCGCCGTTCGGCAAAATCGTAATTTCCATCTTCTGCTTATCCGCCACGGTCATCTCCAGAACCCAGTCTGCATCTCTCGATCAGAGCTGGGCCGAACTGCATGATTCGGAGCCGATCGGCTCCTACACAGGGGGAGCTCGCTCCCCCTAAGACCCCCAAGATCACTCCGCTCGGGGCGGTGTCACCACTTCGAGACGCCGATCTTGATGGTGCCGTCGGCGTCCACCGTCTCTTCATCCAGCGTGAAGCCCTGCTTCTCGACCTCGGCCTTCACCTTGTGCTTGGCGTAGCACTGGATGACCTTCTGCTGGATCTTCTCGGCGGTCTCGTTGGTCTCTTCCTCGATGCCCCACCAGTCGGCCACGAGCTTGTACGTGCCCTCCTCGGTGAGCTGGAGGCCGATGTCGTAGCTCTTGCTGGCCTTGCTCTTCACCTCGGCCCCGAGCGTCGAGCCCTCCCAGCCGCGCACCTTGACGAGCGAGTTCTCGGTG